>NZ_JBGONU010000033.1:0-55320 GCF_041439295.1 Vibrio sp. 1F253
CTTTGAAAAGCGAAATGTCGCTTAGCTAAGTGTCCAGTCTGACTGGAGCAGATCACAGGTCAGTATAGCCAACAATGTGGCCATCCAACTCCGCAACAAAAGGTTGGATACGATGCAGACACTTTTCCCACACCTCGGAGTCAAAGTCACTTGGAGCCCAAGCCTCAACTTGTTCTTGAGAATAGTCACGAACATTAATATTTCGGACGGTATGAAAATAGATCTCCCATAATGCTTTGGCATCACTAACTTGGTAATTTCGAATTCTAACCACGACACAGTCCTTTCATGTATTGCTGATTGCCTATTCACTACTTGATAGCAATACTAACGATAAAACACAGCTAGCCAAATAGTCACAACGTCTCTATCCGTACCAATAACCTTGTGCTTCTCTCTCGCGGCAATATTGATGTAATCCCCTTTAGACAAGGTAACGACACGTCCGTCTTCGAACTCAATAACACCTTGCCCCTCTAGCACCATAATCCATTCGTTTTCATCTTGGTCATACCAACCTTGTTCTGGAGAACTGTGCCTATGAGATATTATTCTTTCAATCCGCACATTCTCAGTAGTAATGATGTCGTTGAAGATTTCGTCGGGTATTGACGAAGGCACATCCGAGTAGATATTTGACATCGCTCTCTCCTAATCCTTGTTAGATGAATATGGTGCAGTGCTTTATCGTTTTATCGTTTTATCGTTTTATCTAAAGCCTAGCTTCCTGAGCTCCTGAGCTATAAGCCCTAAGCCCTAAGCCACAGCACTTTTTCTGAAATAGAAACGATAATAGCCAACCAAGTTACTGCAGATAAATAGCGCTTCCATCAGTACAGCAGTTGGAGAACCAACTAAGTAATTGTGAACCAACCAAAAGCTAGTTCCGATAATCATCAACTCTCTTAATCGACGGTCATCTTTATTGAAGGCTGCAAAGGTTTGAAATACGGAAGCAAAGCAACTCAATATGCTAGTGAGCCCCGAGTAAGTCACAACCGTTGCGACTACTGACATGGAACTGAACAAATATTTAAATTTTGGTGACGTAGAAAACACGCTCGTCAAATATCGAATGGTCGCGATGATCATCAAACTTGCCGCTGTCCATTGTTCAAGAAGAATAAAGTGGCTAGAAATAAGCACGCCAGCAAAGAACAGACAGGTAACGATTTTCTTTCTCTCTTTAAATTGAAAAGACAGAAGATCGAAACAAATAGCAATTGCGACTAATACCTGAGAAAGATAAAAAGCTGACACGATTATTCCTTAAGTAGTGACCTAGCAGATTTAAATTATGACATTTCCATTCTAAATAACGACATTGCTATTTTATGAATGATATTGAAGTTTAGACTTTTAAAGTACCACTGATTACGGTGGTTGCAGACCCTATCAGTTTTATACGACCGTTCGGTAATAGCTCTGTCGATACATACCCACCGCGGCGCGACGCTTGGTAAGCATTGAAATGCGCTTTGTTTAGTTTCTCGGACCAGTATTGTGTGAGAGCGCAATGCGCTGAACCCGTAACGGGATCTTCGTTAACACCCACCCACGGCGCAAAATAGCGCGAAACAAAATCAAGCTCAGAGTTCGACGACAATGCTGTCACAACAACGCCTCGACCTTTAATACGCTTTAGAGCATCAAAGTTTGGTGATAAATCTAATAAAACTTGTTCGCTGACAACCTCAATAAACTGCTTGGTATCGAACTCACTGTATGACATGACTTGGGCTTCACACAGCCCTAAATATTCAAGCAAATCTTTATTAGCATCCAATCCAAGATCAAGCACAGTACTTGGGAAGTCAAGCTCGATTGTGGAGTCACAAACTATGGCAGATAGCTCCCCTGAAAGCGTATCAAACGTCACAACCTCACCCACATTGACTAACCCTCTTTCCTTCATCACATGCGCTGTTGCCAACGTACCGTGACCGCATAATTTGACTTCAACTTCTGGTGTGAACCATTTCAACGTCATCGTATTGAGGGCTAAGAATGCCGTTTCTGATACTGCCATCTCTTCAGCAATCGAATACATCAACGACTCTTCTAAAGGTTCTTGTGAAATACAAACCCCTGCAGGGTTTCCTTTAAAAGCTTGAGTTGTGAACGAATCCACTTGATATATCTCTAAATTCACAATGGCTCCTAGCGCTGATATTGAATAGACATTGCAGCCTACAATAAGCACAAACACCCCGTGCTACAAGTGTTCAACAGCAACATTATTAATACTTATTTAAGAACTAAGGAATGATAAACAAACAGTTATGAAAAGAATTGGTGGATTAAGCTGAGGGTTTAATATCGGGCAGATAAGAGATAAAACGTATCAGCCCTGGTAGGAAACAAGCACACATTCGCGGCACATAGGCATTGTATCGTGCCACAAACGGGTTACTCAGCAATGGTAACTTTATTGAATCTACTGACGTACCAGAGCAGATTTCACAATGGTCAAGCCAAGCAGACCCAACATAACTCCTGTCACTTTATCAATATAGTAAGCAGCGCGCGTAAACTCTTGACGCACTTTAGGCGTCGATAACAGGAAGATGATCGCCGCATCCCAAATAAAGACAACCACCGTCATCCAAATACCTAAGCCTAACTTAAACATGAAGCCAATGTCATTGTTCAACACAACCGTAAATAAGCTCAAATAGAACAATAGGTTTTTGGGATTAAGGATTCCAGATAGAAAACCCGTGACGAATTCTTTAAGAAAAGTCGTTTGGTTGAAGCTATCTCCTTCGGAAACATCCATATTACTGTAGTTACATTTCTTCGCTCTTATCGCTTGAACGGCAAGATAAACAAGAAATACACCACCAATTATCTTAAGTGCAATCATAACGGAAACAGATGCCGCTAGGATCGAGCCGACACCAACCAAACATAAAGCAATATAAACCGCATTGGCGCTGGCAATACCGAATGCAACGCCGAGTGCTTTTCTTCCCTTATTTTTAACAGCGCTCTTTACCACAATCACAAAATCTGGTCCGGGACTCAATAGCGCCAAAAAGTGAGCAATCGCCACGGTAACAAAAATCCCAACTAAACCTGCATCCATAAACCAACCTCCTATCGTTCAATTAATGCCCCACTATTGCATAACTAACGAAAAAATGCTCAAGTAGATGAATATATATTTACTAGCAACCTAATAATCAAACAAATCCCGTGTTTTCGTCGTGCCAAATCAGAAGTAGATGAGTCATTCGTGCACTTCTTCAGGCGTTCGTCGGTCAAAGGTTGATATCCCCTTGATTTAACATAATGATTTTGTGTTCTAAGCTTACTTTTAGTTCCAATTAGGTCATAGGATTTTCACACCTAAATGCATTGCGTTAGGTTGAACTGAAATTAGAGACCTAAATTTGAGCTATGTCGCAAAATTTGGGCTACGATTTAGTTAAGCAAAGTAGGAAAGGAATCCGTCAGTGAAAGCATTTTATGTTTCAGTTCTTGCGTCATCATCCTTTTTAACTGGCACAGCGTTTAGCCAACAAAATGATATTTATCTCTACAATTGGGATGAATTTCTATCCAATAGTGTCGTGACCCAACTAAGTGACACGTACGGCATTTCTTTGAAACAGCAGTTTTTTTCTGATGAGTCGATCAGAGATGAAGTGCTATTAAGCGAACGTCGTGGCGCATTTGAGCTAGTCATTATAGAAAGTGTAAAGCTCAATGCGTTAGCCAAGCAGAACCTGTTTCATAATCTCAGTGAGTTACAACAATCCATTGCTGGTAACATAGATTCACGGTGGGTTGAAGGATGTGGCGAGTATGGCATTCCCTACGCTTGGGGGACTGCGGGAATCTTATATCGCAGTGACAAACTAAACGCTCCCACCTCTTGGAATGCTATTCTCGAACCAGACACGAACAGCAGTGGCCGCATAAGTATGTATTACGAACCTACGGATTTGGTGAGTACTGCACTGTTAGCAAATCAATTTGATCCATTCACCAATAATGAGCAGGAACTTCGCGTTGCCTATAAAACCCTGCAAGCTCAAAAGCCACACCTAGAAAGCAACGAATACGTCATCGACTATATTCGCCAACCCGAACGTCTTGCTAACATCGACCTTGCCTACGGTTATTCTGGTGACAGTTATGTACTCAATGATTTGGAGCCTGATGCCTCTTGGGTTTACATCGTACCTCAAGAAGGCACAACGTTATGGTTAGAGTGCATTGCTGCGATTAATAACGGAGAGTTGTCTGCACAAGCAACAACGATTCTATCATTCTTGTCGCAACCCGAGATCGCCGCTCAAAACGCAATGGATTCATGGTTTGCAACTCCAAGCTCAAAAGCAAAAGCCTTAACAACGCAAGAATACCAAAATGATCCGGAGCTTTTCCCTAGCAAAGAGGTTTTAGAACGCAGCTATCTGTATCAGCAACTCGAACCCAATAGCATTCAAATTCGTAACCGCATTGTCGACAGTTTGAGATAATTAATGCCAGTATTAAAGAAGCTCTACTTTGTGCTCATTCCTACTTTATTGTTCGTATTTGCAATAGGCGGAATGGTTACTTACCACTTAGCCTCTAACCACGCGAAACACATGTACTTAGACGAAGTACAATCTGATGTGAACACCGCGCTCGTGGCGGCTGAATACGAGCAACTTGGTCTATCTTTGCTTGTAAAAGATATAGGTTCATCGCTACAGTTCTTGCGATATATTCAAAACCCTAGTGACTACACAACCTTGTCCCTGCTGGAAAAAAGAGTGCTTCGTGTCTTAAACCAAAGTCACGTTAATCAATTTGGTCAACGTAACATCTATATCGTTGATCCTAAGTTTCAGTTAACGCTATCTACGTTACGAGCAGACCCTTTCGAAGGGTTAAAGATCCCCGATAACATCTATGAAAAAATCTTCGATATCTATACCTCGTTAATCAATAAAAACGAGCTGTCTCATAAAGGCTTCTCATATATCTCTGTGAGTGGTGAACTTAGATACGCTTACGTTATTGCAATCGACCCTTACTTGCTCCCACAAGACAAACGTGCAAACGACAGCTTAAATCGATACATACTAATTGCAGATGGTCCATTAAAACAACTATCCAACTTACTAATAAAATACAACGATGATGACAATATGCAGCTTCTGATTGAGCCATCATCGAATACTGCACACATAGAGAATACGCAGTTTGTTATCAAATCGTTTGAACAAACCAAAGACAGAATCAAAGTTGAGATGAACAGCCGTCACTTCCTCGCTCAGGTTAATATTCGCGAAAAAAAATTCAATCAGGAAAAATCTATCATAGCTCAGCAGACCTTACTTGGCGGTTTGACGACACTATTCATTATTATGCTCATCGTACACATGGTGGTGCGCTACCAATTAGTACGTCCACTCAAAGATCTACTACACGAGATATCCATTGGCGGACTTAAACTGAGGTATTTCAAACGTTCATCCGGGCACAGTGAAATTGATGGTCTAAAAAACGCCTACATTGATTCATTAACAGAATTGAAATTCGAAGCTGAATTTGATCAATTAACCAAATTAGCCAACCGACGCTCGTTCATCCGACACCTCGATGTGCGTCTAAAAAGCTCGATAAGTCCTCATTGCTATCTGGTTTGCTGGGACATTATCGACTTCCGTAAAATCAATGACTTATATGGTGCGAAAGTAGGTGACAATGTACTCGTTAGTCTGGCCAAAACACTAAGAGAAACCCTGCAGAATCAACAATCCTCTTTCGGTTTCAGTTGCAGCGACTATTCAGTTGCAAGGCTAGGAGGAAACCAATTCATTGCCATATTGGAAATGGGTGAGCACCAATCAATAAACGAAGAAATTGAGAACATTAACAACACCCTAACAGGCACGACTTTCCTCGATTACTATGGTTTCAGGCTTTCAATTGCAACAGGTGTACTACCCGTCGATACCCCTAAGTTCGAGGAGATATGGCACCGATGCATCGATGAGATGCTGATTAATGCCAAAGCGCACAGTGATGGAGAAAGCCGAATCGTTTACGGCGAAGAACTACTTCATTCACTAGAAAGACATGACGTTATCGAAAAAAGGCTATTGGAGTGTTGTGAAAGCGACAACTTTGAACTTCGCTTTATGCCTATTTTCAATGCTAAGACACTTCAGATTGACGGAGCAGAATGTCTCATTCGCTGCCCTGCACTGTTTGACATTCAAGCGGGTCCAGATGAGTTCATTCCAGTCGCGGAGAGGAGCAATCTAATATCCAAACTCGACATGTGGGTCATTAGTACCGCAATAAAAAGCTATAAAGAGCTCTCTGAAATTCACAAGTACACAGGTAGCTTATCAATAAATATCTCAGCGATGGAACTTTACAATCGTAACTTTGCCGACAATATTCGAAAGGTAATCGAGCGTTATCAAGTACCACCAGCCAACATCATTATAGAAATTACCGAAACCAGTTACGTTAAAAGCAGTAAACTTACAGTGCAGACTATCGAAAGTATCAGGAGCTTAGGTTTAAAAGTGTCTCTTGACGATTTCGGTACAGGCTATACAGCTTTTAACCAACTTCTTCACTACCCTGTCGATGAGCTTAAAATTGATAAAAGCTTTATCGATAATATCGTCGACGACAAAGCTGACCGAAAGATGGTCGAATCCATGGTTAACTTAGGGCACTCTTGTGACACCTTCGTTGTTGGTGAAGGTGTCGAGTCTCTCGAACAATATCATCACCTTAAAAAAGCCAACTGCGACCTAATACAGGGTTATTTTTTCAGCCAACCACTCACTTACATTGAGTTCATTGAATTTGTTCGTGAACACAATCCGCAGACTATTCTGGATCAGCAAGCCCTTTTAGAACCAAGCTCTAACGAAAGGATTGTGGCACTCAATCAGAAACAGTAGTCGTATTCCGAAAGCATGACTACTTAATAACCACGACCAAACCTTGTAGAAGCTTAGCCTTGCATCGAGGTCAACAGCTCCATCATGTCTTTAGAGCTTATGTTCTTCTTGTGCCTCACTACGGCGTCAATCATCAATTCTAAGTTACCTGCAGAGATGTAATCACTAAGCACATCGTTAAACTTGTCCTGAATTTCGTCACTCGCGTACAAATGATCAGGAATGAAGAATAAGAACTGGCTTCCACTGCTTCGGAATGAAATGGTGCTTTCAGGGATCTTGGTGGTCAAAGACTTAGCAGCCGAGCTCACCACAAGGTCCCCATATTCAAGGCCATATTTTTGATTAATCTCGGTAAGATTTCTGATTCGGACAAAATAGAGATCAAAGTTTTTGTCCTTCGAGTAGCTATTCTTAACAAATTTCATCAACGAAATTCGATTGCGAAATCCTGTAATAAAATCCGTAGAGTAGAGCTTTCTTTTAATAGAAAAATCCATATAAAAAATAATCCCAGTCAATAACAAGATGCCAACAAGAAAAACGCTACTGATCCGATGAACGGTAACCAAGTTATCAACCATTGAGGTGTTTTCTTCAATCACAGGGCTTTGTAATCGAAACTTGTCATTAATAAAATCGACGAGTGTGTGGTAGCAAATATCGACTTTTTTCTGCAGAGATTCCTTGGGCAACAACCCTTGACTGACCAGTTTAATTGAGGATTCCAAGCTCTTAAATTTATCAAATTCCGCACTAAAATAAGGTTTAAAGTTTGCTGACTTGATGAAATTGGAGGACTCAGTACTGTTAATTAATATGTCAAAACGGCTCCACGTAATATCGTACGCTAACCATAACTCATCATAATCAATAGTTTCAGAACGGCTTACCATCAAGAAATTGGCGTATTCTTTCACCAATTGAAAAACGAACCACGTTGCCTCATTTTGTCGGGTGGAAAAACTCTTATTGATATCGTTAATGCGGGTCACACTGTAGATATTAATGGTGAGTACCACTGCCGCTAAAGATAACACGACGACTTTAATTGCAGTCAATGACAACAGCTTTTTCATACTAAGTCCTTACAAATGAATATCGCGTATCTGCCAGATCATCTTGGCATGGAAGTCAGTGTTATCAATGTCTGGAGTCGAAGAAAGTGGATATATCAACCAGTACGGACCTTTTTCTCTGACTGACATAAATTGGCCATTTTGTTTAATCGCAATGATCGGCTGGTAGTCGTCAAAGTCTTCTTTGGGCACCGCTATTTTATAATCGTTTAGTGCAACAAAAGTTACCTGCGAGGCCATGGGTAAATCCATAGTTTCAAGCACCGTTTGTAAGGCCACACCACTATAAACCAATTCTCCATCCAGCCAAGGTAATGACGTGGTGATTTCTTTTTGAGGAAGCAATAACAGTTGTTCTCGACTGAATTGATGCTTTTGCCCTAAGTGATCGAATATTGTCAGTTCCGATGCTGCAAAAATAGAAAATGAACACAGTGAAAGGATAAACAGAAGTGCAGCTCTCATTTTAAACTCCATTTTAAAAGGTCACTAATTTGAGTCTAGTTCATATTGGTCATTTGACTTGCTTAGACATTGTCTATTTTCTCAATGATGCTGTTCGAATCTTTCTCAAATAATGTTTCATTCCTGTAACCAGTTGCGAACAACACCTCCCCTTATCTCAATAAGACTTTAATTAGCGTTCATACAAGTAATCCCTGTTTTTTAAAGACAATGAGTAATCCAATCCTGCCACTGAATACGTACTGACTAACAAAATTGACAATAAATATGAGTCAGTAAGTAGCGAGAACGCTTATGCATGCATAACCTTTACACCAAGCTGAGTGTTTTCTGAGGTTCATCAAGCACTCGCTCTTTTCTTCAATAAGGGAATACGTAATGAGATTAAATAAGCAAAAGTTTAACCCCATAACCGCACTTTCCATTCTGCTAATGACGGCTGTCATGAATCCAGTTTACGCAGAATCTAACGACGAGCAGTTCGAGTTAGGAAAACAAAAAGCCAAGGTGTGTATGACTTGTCATGGCGTTGATGGTATCTCAACTCAAGATCCCTACCCGAACCTTCGTGGCCAAAAAATAGGGTATCTCATTTCCTCACTGAAAGATTATCAGACAAGGGAAAGAACCAGTGGTTTGGCAATTCTCATGCAGCAACAAGCCGACACACTTTCAGACCAAGACATCCGAGATATCTCCTACTTCTATTCAATGCTCGGCAAGGAATCAAGTTCAGTTAGCGACTCAAAAACAGACAGCAAATCAAAACTGTAGGCAAGGAGCCTTGTTATGGAACAAGTGACAACGCAATACAGCATCAAGGTCGTGAGATACTTTATCATCGCCTCTTTAATCTGGGCGATTGTGGGGATGATCATCGGCGTGATCCTCGCCGCTCAATTGTATTGGCCTGTGCTCAATTTCGATTCTCAATATTTCCAATTTGGTCGTCTTCGCCCTCTGCATACCTCAGGCGTTATTTATGGGTTTGTGGTGAATATTCTAATGGGAACTTCACTCTATATTGCCCAACGAACTGGCCATTGTGAGCTGTTCAATAAAAGCCTGTCGTGGATGGTCTTTTGGGGATGGCAACTTATTCTACTGCTCGCGGTCATCTCCTTGCCTGGTGGCCACACTAGCTCAAAAGAGTATGCGGAACTTGAATGGCCAATCGACTTAATGATTGTACTGGTGTGGGTGCTCTATGCAGTGTTGTTCTTTGGCACCCTTGCTAAGCGTAAAGTCAGCCATATCTTCGTCGCTAACTGGTTCTTCGCAGCATTCATTATCGTTGTTGCCATGATTTTCATTGTGAATAATCTAGCGATGCCAGTATCGGCGATGAAGTCCTACTCTGTGTTTGCAGGCGCTCAAGATGCGATTGTTCAATGGTGGTGGGGACATAATGCCGTTGGTTTCTTACTGACCGCTGGTGTGATTGGTATGAACTACTATTTCATACCTAAAGCGGCGGACCGACCTATCTACTCGTACCGCTTGTCTGTGATCCATTTCTGGGGGTTGGTCGGCTTTTACACCTGGGCCGGAACGCACCACTTAGTCTACTCTTCCGTTCCCATCTGGATTCAGAACATCGGAATCGTGATGTCATTGATCCTGTGGCTCCCTTCTTGGGCCGGTGCGTTTAATAGCGCAATGACCCTCCTACAAAACAAAGAAAAGCTGAAGTCCGACTACATTCTTTTATTCTTTTTCTCAGCGATTCTTTACTACTGCTTGGCAACATTCGAAGGTCCGCTACTCGCTATTCGCTGGTTCAACATGGTGGCACACAACACCGAATGGATCATCGGGCACGTACATTCCGCGGCTCTCGGATGGGTTGGAATGTCAGGGATAGCGGTTTTTTACTATTTCATTCCACGCTTATGGGGCCAAACCGAACTATGGTCACGACGACTGATTAAATGGCACTTTTGGCTCGCTCATGCTGGCGTCGCCATCTATGCGATAGCACTTTGGATCGCAGGCATCGGCGAGGGATATATGTGGCTCGCTCAAAATGAAAATGGCGAACTGATATACAGCTTTGTAGAGGCTATGGACTTTAAAGCACCTTGGTTGTTCTTACGATTCTTTGGTGGTGCGCTGTTTGTTCTCGGTTTATTCCTAATGGCATTTAACTTATTTAAAACCGTTCGTATGCCAGTAGTACATAACGCTAAACACGCCGTTAATGAGGGGGCTTAAATGATGAGTAAAGACTTTACACATTCAATCGTCATTTTAATTTTGACCACTGTTGTCGTCGCTTCCTTTTCTCTGTTGGTTTGGGTAGTGCCTAGCATTGTCCGTGGAGACGATATTGCCAAAGGCAGCTTAGCGATGCCGCTCACACCTCTTGAGTTAGCAGGACGAGACATCTACATCAGTGAAGGCTGTCATGTGTGTCACACTCAAATGGTTCGCCCTCTAGAGCCTGAAGTGAAACGTAATGGTCGTCCCAACAAAGAAGCAGACGACATCTACGAATTTCCTAACTTGTGGGGTTCTAAGCGCACGGGGCCGGACCTCACTAACCTAGGTAGAAAGTATTCTGACCAGTGGCATGCTATTCACTTAATTGATCCTCGAAAAGTCGTACCGACATCGATCATGCCCGCCTACCCTTGGTTATTTGAACAGACTCTGTCAGGCGACGACATAAGCGAAAAAATGGAAACCCTCCGCATACTTGGCGTTCCTTATACTGACCAAGAAATAGGTGACGCCCGATTACAAGTAAGAGGAAAAACCAAAGGTGAAGCTCTGATCCGCTATCTACAAAGCCTTGGTAAAGATACGTCACAGGAGGTATCACAATGAGTGCATTTTGGAATCTATGGGCGGTAATTTTAACCTTAATCTTTTTCGTTCTTATGGTGTCTGTTGTTGTTAAATATTGGCGTAGCAATCACCAAGCCGATCACGACCACACCCTTGGCACTTTTGATGGCATTGAAGAAAAAGATGCGCCACCGCCAAAACTACTCTTTGTCAGCTATGCTATTGCCTTTCTATTGTCTGCTGGCTATTTGGTGCTCTACCCCGGGCTTGGTGAATGGGAAGGGTTAGTCGATTGGAAGCAAAGTGACGACAAACTCAGCTCACCCAGCACAACGTTAAACGAGCAATTCTCTCAAACAACGGAAACCTCCCTCGAAGGATTGTCTGGCATACCCGAAATAGTAAACAGCGGACAAATCTTGTTCCAAACTCACTGCGCGGCTTGTCACCGCGACAACGCTCAAGGTCAGAAACACTTCCCTAACCTTATTGACCAAGAATGGCTATATGGCGGTAGTGATGAAGCGATCATTCATTCGATCGCCAAAGGGCGAAATGGCGCGATGCCGGGTTGGAGCGAGATAATGCGCCCCGATGAAGTGGCTAAGGTTTCTTACTACTTAGCTTCGCTCAATCAGCGCCATACCGATGTTCCAGAAGTAAAAGTTAAAGTCGGCAAAGAGCTGTTTGCAAAATATTGTTCATCTTGTCACGCCGATGGTTCTATCGCGAATCCGGCGATCGGCGTCCCTGATCTTTCCGACGATATTTGGCTGCATGGCGGCAGTATTGAAGAGATACAACACACTATCAACAAAGGCTTGAACAACCTGATGCCTGCGTTTGATAAACAGTTTACGGAAAACGAGATACTCGCACTGGGTGCTTACATTCGACATGCGGGCTCAGAGCAACAGCAAAGACTCGCGAATCTAGAAGCTCAGTCTGTTGAACGTGGTGAATATCTCGCTTATGCCGGTGACTGCGTTGCGTGTCATAGTGCCGAAGGTGGCGAACCTTTTGCTGGTGGGCTGCCTTTTGTGACCCCTTTTGGTACCGTTTATTCAACCAATATTACGCCACACACAACGGAAGGTATTGGGACTTACGACTTTGAGGACTTCCGAGCTGCATTAGTCGCCGGCAAGGGTAAGAACGGTTATCTATACCCTGCTATGCCGTACACCTCTTATCAATACCTCACCGACCAAGACATGGTCGACTTGTGGGAATACATGCAGTCAATCACCGCGGTGCCGCGCCGCAATGACGACAACAGCATGATGTTCCCATCGAATATACGTCTAGGTCTGCTCGGGTGGAACATTGTGTTCATGGATACCGACCCGATTGACTATCAAGTGCCCGAAGAGCTTAAAACGGAAGTCGAAAACGTTGAGAAATGGCAGCAAGGGAAATATTGGGTGGCTGGCCTTGGACACTGCTCTGAGTGCCATACCCCGCGAAACATTGCTCAAGCTCTGATACCCGAACGTATTTTCCAAGGTAACTTGATTGACGGTTGGAATGCGCCCGATATCACGGCCAACGAGCTGTATGTCGATGGTTGGGATGAAGCGACACTGACCGATTTCTTACACACGGGTCACTCAGACAAAGGGACTGCTTTTGCGGGCATGGCAGACGTAGTAAAAAACAGTCTCAGCTTGATGACGCGTGAAGATATCGAGTCGATGTCCTATTACCTACTCAGTGGTGACATCAACAACACCATCAGCAGTGACGCCGTTCCGTTGCAGCCCAAAGGGTTTGATGAAGACTCTTACGCGACTGACATTTACACCACGTATCGCCAGACATGTGGAGCCTGTCATGGTGACGATGGTAAGGGACGTGACCCTATCGCCCCTACTCTGTTGAATAACGGCATAATCATGCACAGCGATCCATTCAACACCATCGCGGTAACCGTCCGTGGACTACAACCCACCTATCTCGACAAAGACAGAAACTTCATGCCAATGGCAAGCTTTGAAGATGTGCTGTCGGATCAAAGGTTAGCTGAGTTGATCACCTTCGTGCGATTGCACCTTGGAGATAGAGAGGAACCAGTAACGGCAGAACACGTTCGAGAGGTAAGAGAAACTCTTGAAGCTGCAGGTTACGCTGGAGGGTTACACACCACACCTGAAATGTACGAAAGTCGAGATAAGAACATTAACATTCGCTAGGTTCTGTACGTATTCAATTTACTCGGTAAGCAGCCACAATACGTTACTTCTATCACGGCTTAATCAATTAAAAGGAGACCAGCGTGTCTCCTTGTCTTTGTTATCAAACTGACACTCTCAACGATTGAGACCACAACACAATTATAACTAACTGATTACACAATTAAGCAGAGCTGCACACAATGCGATCAATCTCGCAGAACAAATACAGTACCAGGTGCATAATACGCAAAATTTTATAAAGGTGCAGCAGAGGACAGATATGGATACAACTACACTCATCTACGATACATTGGAAGGTCTGTCGAGCGCAAAGCCACAGCAACACGCTCAAATCCGCCAAAATCTATATAACCAATTAGATTTATCATTTGAGAAGCAGTTGGCTTTGTATTCATCAGTTCTTGGTCCAGCAAGTGCTGGTAGATTGACCGATTTGGATAGCGCAGTGATGTCTGCACGCAAGATTGTTGGCTTAGAAAACAGCTAAGCAATCTTCAACCGCTCTCAACTTTAACGCTGCCACTGTGCAGCGTTTTTTATGGATGCCATTTACGATAAGTACCGTTGGTTACGATAAATACAGTTAGTTAAGATAAGTTCAATAAGGTCTGTTTTTCAAGTTACACGCATTCTCATTTGGTTAATCTTATGTTCCATTTTTAACAGGTGTGCAACCTCAACAATGGCGCTAATGTTAGTAGCACGTTAACCACACATCGGATTGAAGAATCATGAGAGTACTTATTGAATATACACAAACAGGCAAATACCGTGATCATGCGTGGGAAGCACTAACTATTCGTTCCAAGGGCGAAGTTCAAGCTGTGACTCCCTCTTATGCGGCTCAACTTATCGAACAGAACCGCGCCAGCTTATCGACTACTGAAAATCAAGATATCGTCATCCAACCATAATGAGTTTAGGAACTATCCCTCCCGGTTCTTAAACTCTCTGTTTTACTCGCTTTAGTAATCAATACGATACTGAGTAAAACAGAGTTTGATGACATAAAAAAACGCTGCACGGATGCAGCGTTTTCTTGTTTCTAGCGTATCTTGTCTCTAACGTAGAGAGCTTCTAACATAGATAGCTTCTAACGTAGATAACCTACGCAGAGAGTTTGATTATTTTGGCAGGTTCTCTAACGCATCAACCATCGTCATTAACTTATCGACAATTCGTTCACCATCCATTCTCAAACCATTGTGCTCATACTCGTTGGTAATCCACGCTTTTGAGTTTGGAATGTTCGCTAGCGTTTCACGGCTGTAATCCAGCTCTACATACATGTCATCCGCGTAAACTGCGCATGCCATTGGAACCGTATTCTTACTCAGCTGCTCTGCGTTGTACAAAGAGCCCCAGTCCGACTTCTCGGCCAACATATTTGCCGCTTCACGTAATGGCTTCAGCGTTTCTAGTTGGTCGAACATCCATGGGTACACCATTTCTCCGGTAAACCAGAACTCGCTACCCGATTGATAGTTAAAGTGTGGGTACTGCTCGCGTACTCGGTGTGCAGACCAGTTAGACGCTGCACCTTGGCAGTAAATCGATTCATGCAAAATAGCGTAGATTGGGTTCGTTAGGTAGCCCTGCTCTTGCTGCATTTGATTTAAGAAGCTATAGCTCAGCTGCTTGCATCCGTTCACTTCAACAAACGCACTCTCCAGTGTGAAATACATTGGAAGGTTTGCTTCGCCGCCACCAAGATTAATACCGATCAACTGGAACTGTTCAACGGTAAACACCTGACCGTTTGGCAGTCTCACATCATTGTTAAGCAGGTAATCAGAGATCTCACGACACATAACTTGCGCATGTGGGAACTGAGCAAAGAAGGCTCTGTTTTTGTCTTCTACACGCTTGTAAGTCGCACGATAAACATCGTCAGCTTCTCGTTCAATAGAAGGAATGCCGCCCGTCACATAACAACGCTGCAAGCTCTGTGGGAACAGTGACAAATAGCTCAGTGTACAGAAGCCACCAAAGCTTTGACCAATCGTCGACCATTGCTTAATACCAAACTGTTCACGAATCGCTTCAGCGTCACGAACGATGTTATCCGCTCTGAAATGCGTTAAATATTCGACTTGTTGTTCTGGAGACAGATGGGCCAATGTTTCATGGCTGATCACGGTGCTGTTACCAGTACCACGTTGGTCAAGAAGCAGAACACGATAGTTTTGTAATGCACGCTTTAGCCAACCTGATTGACCGCTCACTCGTGGAGATGGAAAGCCTGGGCCGCCCTGAAAGTAGATAAGCCACGGCAGCTCTTGCGCATCTTTAGCGAGATCAACCAGCTCACGTGCGAAGGCTTGGATCTGTTGTCCATCTTTGGCTTGGTAATCGAGTGGCAACTCAAAAGAGTGCTGACGATACAGGGTGGTTCCATCAATAAAGTTAGCTTGCACGCTTCATTCCTTTTTATCTGATTCTAAAGTCATCGGTACGAATAAAAACGGCGCCCTTTGGCACCTTCCTTAGCAAGATACGCATAGTGGCTTGTAAATGAAACCGTTTGTTTAACATGAATGTGAAGGTGCTTCGTTTAATTGTTCAATTGCCTCTCAACGGGTAACAACGTGTGTCAAAACAGTCAATTTAGAATAGGTAAATCCAGCGAGAGATCAAAAGAATGAGGTAAAGCAAACCCAAAGCGTGAGGCAAATAAAAAGAGCTTAACGAGGTGAGGATACGTTAAGCTCTTTGGTTTTATCTGTGTTGATAAACTAACTGGCTTACTCGCTGTTAATCTATCGAACCTGTTAGTTCTAATGAACCTATTAAATCTAGCGGCTACGAAGCTGTCAGTTCACCTGCACCTTGAGTCGAGCGTTCGCTGCTCTGAACTAAAATTGCGGTAGCGGTCTCTTTCAGTGCCGCCCACTCCCCATCATCAACTTCAATGCCATCGTTCCACGCTTTCTCTTGAGTTTTAAAAAGCGCTTCTGATTCAATGTGTGTTTGGTAGCCATCTGACAAACGTTCGATATCGAAATCCTGGACGGAAAGTTCGATGGTCATATTGTGGATATGTTCGTACGATGCCAGTGGCAAATCTGATAAAAACAGTTCTGGAGCAACGCAACCACGATTAAGCACATACAGAGTGCTCTTAGGGTTAGAGCCGTTATCCCAACGTGCCATGCACGCAATACCTTTCGCAGCTAACTTTACAAGCTCGCTGTACGCCAACCAACGGTTGTGGCAGTTATTTAACTCAATTTTCAGCGTCTTTTTGCCGACCATTTTTTCAATGGCGTAATCGATAACCACAGGAAGGTGACACGCCAAACTCGCTTTGTGCAGGTCAACTTCAACCGTATTGTCACTAAGCACTTGAATGTCAACTGGGCAATCGTCTTCTAGCCCAATGAAGTTGCTCGCATTGTTAAAGTGACGAACACCATCCAAGCCCACCATTTGCAAATCTGCCACCATGTTCGCTATCACATCGGCTTCACCACATGTACGACGCATCCCCAGAAATGCTTTATTGACGGCCGCTACCAGTTCATTGTGAGAAACGATCATAACGATTTACCTCCATGTTGAGCGTTGATATGTGTAGGAACTTTATTTGAGTCAGCCATCTCCGCTTCACTCGGTAACACTGGGAACACCCATTCGTCCTGATGAATTTCATCAAGCAGTGGTGCACCTTGGAAAAACGTCACTCGTACCCAACGGTCTGAGCGAGGATCAAACTTAGTCGCACCAAACATCGCTAGCTTGCAACGCAGCAAGTGCATTGGTGGCGAATCTTGATGCAGCACATTCATTTGAATGTCGCCCATCGCTTTGTTACCTAGCGTCCACACACGGCGCGCAATTGCACGGTGTTGCGGCTGTTTAACAAGGAATTCGGCCAATGAAAGCTCAGGCGCAAATTGCAATAAAGCATGGTACAAACGATAAGCTTGCCGGCCAATATCCAACGGCAGTTCACGCTCTTCGCCGAGTTCCTCGCCTCGAACACCGAGTCTTGGCTCTTCTTTGTCTTGAGAGCGATACCAGAACCAGTAGTTGTTTTCTGCTTTAGTAAAGTCGGTCGTGATCGCCCAACGGTACTTTTCTTCTAGTACAACCAGAAGGTCTTGAATCTTTTTGCCGCTAGGAAGCGACAGTGTTTCGCTGCAATTCATTTGCTCTTGATGGGCGTCCACTAATTCTGGGTACAATTCCATCAAACATGAGATAAGGATTTCTTGGGCTTCCATACTCATTTGCTTAGATTGCTCGACTAACTGCGACCATGTATCGCACAGGCTGACAGAAGCTTCTAATGATTGTTCTGTGTGCTTCAAATCATCAACAGCAGCTTTGTTCAGCTCTTGCTGTGTTTCATTGATGGTAACGACTTGCTCTAAATGACAAATCGCTTTTTTAACTAAGGTACGTAGTGGCTCGATCAACGCCGTATCAGTCTCACTGGACAACACGTCCGCCAATGCATGTTCACGGGTCGTCATCCACTGATCGACAATACTAGGGTGGTTAATAAGGTATGGCGCCATGCCTAAACCAGTTGCATTACCAACACCAAGGTAACGTTGTAATCCTCGATGCAAGGTAATCGCTTGTTCACCGCCCTGTTGTTCGGCTAGGTAATGAACCCAGTCTAAGCTGAACTCACGCAGCATATACACCGCACACATTTGCGCGCTAAACGACTGATTAAAATCTTCATTTTTCTCTAAGATTTTAAAATCAGCGATGCCAAATTTGCCATTACCATAAACGGCAGTGGTTCGCAGGATGTAGCCTACTTCAGCCAGTTCTTTGGGCGTTGGTTGAACACCTTTAGCCAGGTGACTAACGATATGTTCAAACACACGTACACTTTTGTTTGCACGCGCTAAAACAAGCACATTGTTAGGATTACGGCCGGCTTCTTGAAGCGGTACATTCGCACGAAGTCTTTCAAGTAGGGTGACATCAACATCACCAAGAACAAGCGCAAACGTTACGTCCCACTTTTCAGCAATTACACGGTCATTTCGTTCGTCATCTGCAATTTCATCGCAGAAAACAACCAAATGATAAACATGGTTTGGCGTCGCTAGCTTATAGATAACATGACCAAAACCCTGAGCGTCTAATTGCCACTCATGTTTCGTCACTTTCCATTCTTGCTGCGCCATTTTACGAATCAGAGTTCTAACGAAGCTGATACGTGTTTGGTGCATTGCACCTAGCCTTTCCGGTGCCATGACGACAGTCGCGTCACGTAGTGCTGATTCAGTGTAGGTAGAACGATGTGCATCCATTTTGCTCACCACCTTATAGTTATAGGATTTTGCTAGCCATTCAGAACCGATCGTTGCCATCATTTGAAGCATTCGTTTTTACAGTGTGTTGGTTAGCTTTCACGTTATTTGGGGTAAGTGAACTCACCCCTTATTATTTGTCCTGACTAGATCGATTGACCTAAATACGTGCCGCCCGGTGTATCTTCACCAGTACGGGTTTCCTCTTCCTTTCGGAATCTTGTGTCAGCCTTCTTTCAAAGGCTGACACCTTTTTTTCTCTTTCATTTTTAGAGAGCGTTTTCTCTACAGGCTCTTTTCTTTACAGACCCTGCTCTTTTATAAACTCGGCTCTTCTACAAACCCTGTTCTTTTGCCATCTTGATTGCGATTTGAGGCGCATTCCAAAGCGATGGCAGTAAGATTATGGACACCGGTACCGCTGTGATTACAATGAACGATTGCAGCGCAGAGATTCCGCCTGAACCTAGGGAAATCAGAATCAATGCAGTTACCCCCATCATCACACCCCAGAAAGTACGAATAATTGCGTTAGGCTCAGTCTCACCACTGACTACCACACTGATGGTGTAAGTCATCGAGTCACCGGTCGTTACGATGAAGATCGTGGTTAAGATCAAGAACAGAATAGAGATAAGCATTGGCATAGGTAGCTGCTGAGTTACCGCCAGTAGCGCGCCTGGTAAGTTGAAGCCTTCGAACGCTTTACTTACGCTGCCTGGATCTGCAATTTCGAACGCAAGACCAGAGCCACCAACAATCGTGAACCAGAAGCAAGTTACAAACGGTGCGATGAGGCTAATGGTTGATACCAATTGGCGAATACTACGACCGCGTGAAATACGAGCGATGAAGATTGCCATCATTGGGCCGTAACCTAAGAACCAACCCCAGAAGAACACTGTCCACCAGCTTAACCAACCTTCATCACCACGGTATGTTGCCATTGGGATGAAGTTATCTATCATGCTGCCTACACCTTGAATGTAGCCATTGAAGATGAAGTTCGTTGGACCGAAGATAAGGATGTAAATCATCAATGCCATTGCTAAAATTACGTTGTAACGACTTAGCATTTGCATTCCGCGGTTGAGACCACTTAATGCCGACAATGTGTAAAGCACGATAGCGAACAAGATAATGATTAGCTGAGTTGTGAAGCCATCTGGAATACCAAACAGTTCATTCAGAGCGTAGCTGACTTGCAAACCCAAGAAGCCGATCGGACCGATAGTACCCGCCGCTACAGCGACAATACAACATGCATCAATCAGTGCGCCGGTATGGCCTTTCAGTGCTCTTTCACCCAAAACTGGGTAAAGCAAAATACGGGGTTTAAGAGGCAAGCCTTTGTCGTAGTGAAGGTGCATAACCACGATAGACGTTAAGCTGCCCACAATTGCCCATGCGAGGAAGCCCCAGTGCATGAATGATTGCGATAACGCATTCACTGCGCCTTGCTGTGCGTTTTCTTGTGCGCCATACAACGGCGGTGGGTTAACGTAGTGTGCGATAGGCTCTGCTGCTGCCCAAAATACACCGCCGCCCGCAAGTAGCGTACAGAAGATGATTGCCATCCAACGGAAGCCATCCATTTCAGGTTTCGCGATGCCGCCTAGGATAACCTTGCCTGTTCGCCCTGCCGCCAGGCCAAGACCAATAAGAAAAGTCAGAAGAAGAAGCATTTGCCAATAAGGGCCGAACACTTTTACCGACCAAGCAAAGCCTGTATTTACTAAGCTTGATAGCAGCTCGCCATCAAATAAAGCAAGCGCCACGAACAGAGCGATAAAACCGCCGCTGTACCATAATGCTGGGTTGGTAAGTCCTAATTTGTCTGAAGTCGATTCAGACTGGTTTGTGTTACTCGTTTTGTTGCTTGCTGTGTGTGCTTGACCCGCATTTACGTTTGAAGATTTCACGCTATTGGTTAAATCAGACATACTCTGACTCCAGAGGTTTCTTTGCAGCTGTCATTTTAATGATGACTACAAGAGGTGTATTTAACACCTGCCCTATTGTTTTTTGTGTTGGGCAGGCTAATCCATGTTTGGGTTACCGCGTTGCGAAATAGACCGTTGTTCCTTTTGAATAGTGAAATTGGTAACAACAGCACTTCTAAATGAAGGTTAATTAGAAGGCTGCTTATTCGATGATTACTAGTGAGAAAGCACTTAACCCTTGCTTTGAGGCTCTAGGCCATCTTTCAAGAAGTTAAACCAGTTTTCTCCCAAGACTTGCCCAGCTTCAGACTCGCTGAAACCATGACGCATCAATCCGTTATAAATATTTTCCATACCCGCACTACCACAGAACCAAGGCAACGCATCTGGCCAACCTGAGTTGTTCGCAGAGCCTTCACCGTAGTCCATTGCTTTAGACCAACGGCCATTTCTCATCCACTCAAGAACGGCTTGCGGCTGGTTTAAGCATAGGTCACTACCAATACCTAGGTGTTCAACGCCAACCATGTCAGCGGTAGTCGCAACCATTTGGCAGAAATCTTCCAACGTACATTGGCTGCCATTTGGTAGGTGGAATGGGTACAAGCTGAACCCGATCAAGCCACCGCGTGCGGTTAGGGCTTTAATCACATCATTTGATTTGTTTCGTAGTGCATCATGAGCAAACGTTGGGTTCGCGTGGCTGATACAAATAGGACGAGAAGACAGGTCAATCGCTTCAAGTGTTGAGCGTTCAGCGCTGTGTGACATATCGATGATCATGCCCACTCGGTTCATCTCTTCGATTGCTTGCTTACCAAAGCGCGTGATGCCTGTGTCGTTCTTCTCGTAGCAACCCGTCGCCAATAAGCTCTGGTTGTTGTACGTCAATTGCATGATCAAAAGACCTTGCTGACGCATTACTTCGATAAGACCAATCTCATCATCGATTGGAGAACAGTTTTGAGCACCTAGAAAAATGCCGACTTTGCCTGTCGCTTTTGCAGTTTCAACATCAGCCATTGAGTGAATCGGCATGATAATGTCTGCGTTCTGCTCGAATCTTAAGTTCCATTCTGCAAAGCGAGATAAGGTTTCACGAGCTGTCTCGTGGTAAACCGCGGTAGCGTGAACTGCTGTAATGCCGCTCGCCTTTAGTGTTTGGAAATATTCTCTGTTCCAATTGCAGTATTGCAATCCATCTATAACAATCCGTTGCTGGTACATAACCACTCCTATTGAAAGCTCAGTGTTCTAGCTCGGTTTTGAAAACACGCTCAAATAACATGTTTTCAAAAATGGGTTAAATCACTTGTCTAATCTCGTTTGCAGCTTTGGTTGGGATGTTGGCCTGACTCTGTGAATCAGGCCAATTCGATAGCTGGATAGCTAGGGACTTAATATCTTCAGCTATCCAATTCTTATATAGAAAGTTGATTAGTAAGGACGCTGGTAAGCCGTCTTCACGACTGTGTAGAACTCTTTCGCGTACTGACCTTGCTCACGAGGACCGAAGCTAGACTCTTTACGACCACCAAACGGTACGTGATAATCAGTGCCCGCTGTTGGTAGGTTCACCATCACACAACCTGTTTGCGCTTGTTGCTTGAACATTGCGCTAGTACGTAGGCTTTGAGTAATGATGCCGCCCGTTAGACCAAAGCGAGTATCGTTGGTTGTCGCGATAGCTTCTTCTAGATCAGCCACACGAATCACGCTTGCCATTGGTGCAAACACTTCTTCTTGGTTCACTTCCCAATCGTTCTTAGTGTTTAAGAACAGCGTTGGAGACATGTAGAAGCCTTCGTGTTTCATGCTTAGGCGTTCGCCACCAAATGCTAGCTCACCGCCGCTTTGACGTGCTTTCTCAACCCAACCTAGGTTCGCTTCAAGTTGGTTGCCGTCAACAACAGGGCCCATGAACACGCCGTCTTCTAGTGCGTGACCCACTTTAAGCTCGCTCATACGTTTGATTAGTGCTTCAACGTATTGGTCGTGAATGCCATCCATAACCACTAGACGAGAAGATGCTGTACATTTTTGGCCTGCGCCAGAGAACGAACCTGCAATAGTCGCATCAACAGCTGTTTGAATATCCGCATCATCAGCAACCACAAGTGCGTTCTTACTGCCCATTTCTAGTTGGCAACGAACGAAGTTTGGCGCTGTAGCAGCCGCAACCTTACGACCTGTATCAACAGAACCAGTAAAGCTCACACCGTTCACTTCTTTAGAGTTGATCAGTGCATCACCTACTTTCGAACCACTACCTAGAACAAGGTTAAACGTGCCTGCTGGCATGCCTTGGCGGTGGATAATCTCAGTTAACGCAACCGCACTTGCTGGTGTTAGGTTTGCTGGTTTCCAGATAACGCTGTTACCGAAAGCCAATGCTGGAGCGATTTTCCAAGCTGCTGTTGCAGTCGGGAAGTTCCAAGGAGAGATGATGCCGATAACGCCCACCGCTTCACGAGTCACTTCTACAGAAACGCCTGGGCGTACTGATTCTGCGTTGTCGCCAATTTGACGAAGTACTTCAGCCGCAAAGTACTGGAAGAACTGGCCTGCACGGTAAATTTCGCCACGACCTTCAGCAAAAGGCTTACCTTCTTCACGAGAAAGCAACGTACCTAGCTCATCACAACGTGCAATCAGCTCATCACCGATTGCTTGAAGTACTGCTTGCTTACGTTCAATCGGCGTTTTTTCCCACTCTGGTTGAGCGTGCTTCGCCGCTGAAATCGCCTGTTGAACTTGGTCAGCACTTGCTTGTGCGAAGTTACCGATGTTTTCAGAAATATCTGATGGGTTAATGTTCGCAACGGTGCTTACACCCGCTTGCCATTCGCCGCCAATGTAAAGTGCGTTTTCTGCTTGAACATTCTGTAATTGAGTCATCATTCTGTCCTTGTAACGGTTAGGTTGCGGTTGAGTCTGGCAACCATCTGATTAATGAATAAAACGTTAATTTATATAAGTAATTACGTTTAAATCTTGTATCTAAAACTGAACCAAGTCGCTTGTATCAATAAACCGCTTTAATTCAAAACAGCTTTAATCCGCAAATTGCCTCAGTTCACAGTATCTTTATTCAGGTTGAGAGGCTGATGCGTAAACCACGAACTCAACCAACATTTCTTCTCTTGCTAACCCTGCAACGACGACCGCAGCACGGTTTGGATAAGGTGCATTGAAGTATTCTCCGTATACGCTGTTGACCGTTTTTAGATATTCACGGTCTGTCACGTAAATCAGAACTTGCAGCACTGAATCCATAGATTCGCCTGCACACTCCAACGTATGAACAAGGTTGTTAAAAGTCTGACGCGTTTGCGCTTCGATACCGCCTTCTACTACTGCGCCAGTTTCATCAATTGGAATCTGCGCTGTGTATAGAGTGCCGTTATTAACGATTGCCCACTCTAGTGGTGCTTTTGAAGCGAAAAGCTCGGTTTTTACTGGGTATTTTTTAGTTTGTGCGTTCACGATTCCATCCAACTTTGTAACAACTATGTTTCAAGATGGTTAAATACTGCACCTTGACGGCTGATAAATCTAACGGTAAATTTTGTGCATTTGATAAATAAAATCTATCACCTTTAAAAAAGTAAGGTATAGCAAGGCCTAGAGAAGGATTCCTGTCATGAGTATTAAGCTACAACAGTTAAAACATTTTGTTTTAGTGGTCGAAGAAGGCGGATTTAGAGCGGCATCTCACCGAGCAAATCGCTCGCAAGCGGCACTTTCAACATCGATAAAAGAGCTAGAAAAAATTCTCGGCCAACCACTGTTTGAAACGGGCAACAAATCGACGCTGACACCTTTTGGCGAAATATGTTTACCGAAAATCATTCAATTCTTAAATGTTTACAAGGCATTAGATAACGACCTCCGTGCTGCAGCAGCTGGCCAACAAGGGCGAGTTCGAATAGCGAGTGTCCCTTCAGTGGCCGCAAAACTAATCCCTAGTGTTTTAGGGGCTTTTTGCGAAAAGTACCCCAATGTTGAGGTCAGCTTAATTGATGATAATGCGGCAGGTGTGGAAGCGAGATTACTCTCTGGAGAGGTGGATGTAGCCCTCGGAAATAGCTCCCATTTAGAAGAAGAGAGTATCGATTTCACGCCTTTGCTCTCTGACCCTATTGGTGTGGTCTGCCTCAAAGATAACCCCATCGCCTCTCAACGAGAGGGAATCGAATGGCAAACTTTGTTAAAACAACCCTTCATTCGCAACGGTACTTGTACCCTACTTGACCCAACACCTGCACGAATGCTCAGCGAACAGGCTCTGTATTCAGTAGAGAACATCACTTCGTTGTTTTCGGTGTTAGAACTCGGGATAGGCGTGACCACGCTACCTAAGTTGGCTTTCCCGACCAATGAAACCCGTTTGGTGTGGATCCCATTGATTGACCCGCCCTTACAGCGTCAGATCGGTATTTTCAGATTGTCTGATCGTACGATCTCGCCACAAGCGCAGGCTTTTCATGACTTATGTATTCAATATCTAAGTTATGAAGACGAATAGAGGGACATGATTGAGTTTGTTTTCTTAAAAAGCGGTTGATAGAGCAACACATCAAGAAATTCCAGCTCTAATATCCAGAGTTTTGACCTTTCTATCTTGGGCTTAGTGCCCTAACCTTCAGATTTTTACCCTATCTTCAGCTCCTTACATCCATGTGAGGAGCTGAATTTCTTCCATCATATTCATCTTAAGCGCCGACTTATCCGTTTCTGATCGCCTGAAAGGCGTTAAGAATGAAGTCACGACAAACTATTTTGAAAAATAATCACTTCTAGATAGAGAACGCCGTACAAATAAATAACTCAATGCACGACGGCTTTCATCGCTAACTAAACTTGCTTTATCCACTTGTAGAATCACACTCAACAATCAACTTATAAATGACGCTAAGTGTTTGAATATACGTAATTGATAAGATCGTAACTTGCCCAATTGGTAGCTAAAACTCTTTCACAAAAACGCCCATTTTCGCTAAAAATAAAGCATTAAAAATTCTCATGAATAAAGTTATTCAACTATTACTTTCATAAATGAAAAACATTCATTTCAAAAATGGAATTATTGATGTCGCTTTTTGTCGTTTTGATCACATAATTTTAGGCGTAGTTTATATTTTGTCGAAACGATAGCGAATTAGTTTTTATCGTTTAATTTCGTCAGGAGATATAAAGCCAGAAAGATTATTTCTTTGTTAACAAGTAAAGGTTTATTAACAAGTCAAATTGCTATTAACAAGTAAGTGCTAGTAACAAAACATATTCAAACTGTGTTTTATATTAACTTACACTGTTAAATATAGGGTTTTATTATGAGGTTTAATGGGATAAGTAGTGACATCCTTGTTGCTGCTAAAAGAGTTATTCTCTGCCAAATAGTATTAGCCGTCGGTGTAGTTTTATATGAAGTGTTTTTTGGTAATAAAGTAGATATGGAGTCTTCAGCTTTGGGTGTCGTAATCGCGATGTTACCACCGCTGTTTGGTTTTATATATGCAAGCCTAAAGGTGCACAAGAATCCCAATTATAGTTTACGTGACTTAATGCAAATGAGTCGTGTCGTGAAAATAACCTATACGTTCTTAATGTTTATCTTGGCATTCCAGTTTTTTAAATTGGATAACCCAGTAATATTATACGCGTACATTTTTACAATGATTGGGTACTTCTTAACACCATTTATTACTGCCTCTACAAGATCGGAGTACGTGTAGTATGGATCAAGTCACTACCGCTCACGAATACATAGAGCATCACTTAACCTTCTTAACTACAGGTGATGGTTTCTGGGCGTTCAACATTGATTCAATGTTGGTATCTTGGATTACGGGTTTATTGTTTATTGGAGCTTTTCGATATGTAGTGACCAAGGGCACTAGCGGTGTTCCAGGTCGTTTTCAATGTTTTATCGAGCTTATCTTTGATTTCGTTAACAACCTAGTCAAAGAGATTTTTCAAGCGGAGGATAAATTAATAGGGCCACTGGCATTAACCACTTTTGTTTGGGTGTTGTTAATGAATGCAGTCGACCTATTACCAATTGATTTAATACCAGGGTTAACTCGTGTAATGGGTTTAGAACACTTTAGAGATCTACCGACAGCGGATGTAAATATCCCAATATCGATGGCACTCGGTGTGTTTATTCTACTGTTAACTTATACGTTAAAAAATAAAGGTTTGAAAGGCTTTATCAAAGAGCTCACTACTCAGCCATTTGATAACCCTCTTTTATATCCTGTTAACTTCGTTCTTGAATTAATAACATTAATTTCAAAGCCAATATCACTAGGCTTACGATTATTCGGAAATATGTATGCAGGCGAGATGATATTCATCCTTATCGCACTAATGCCTTGGTGGATGCAATGGGCACTCAGTGTTCCATGGGCCTTATTCCACATATTAATCGTATTCTTGCAAGCATTTATATTTATGGTACTGACCGTTGTTTATTTAGCAATGGCAACAGAAGAACACCATTAATTAATAACTAAAAATTAACTAACAAATTATTTATCGGAGATACAAATGGATATCGTAAGCGCAGTTTTATATGTAGCAGGTGCATTACTGATCGGTTTAGGTGCAGCGGGTGCAGCATCTGGTATTGGTAACTTAGCAGGTAAATACCTTGAAGGTGTTGCTCGTCAACCAGACCTTACTCCAATGCTTCGTACTCAATTCTTCATCATGATGGGCCTTGTGGATGCTGTACCGATGATCGGTGTTGGTATCGGTCTATACATCATCTTTGCCGTTGCTTAATTAAAAGCTTTGAAAAGATCGATTTGTAAATAATCAAGATTTAGTGAGGAAGGTATGAATTTAAATGCCAGCATGTTTGGTCAAGCAATCTCATTCGTGATTTTTGTTTGGCTATGCATGAAATATGTATGGCCCCCTCTCACCGCGATGTTAGACGAGCGCCAAAAAGAAATCGCTGATGGTTTACGCCACTCAGAGAATGCAGCGAAAGAGCTAGAACTAGCAAAATCAAATGGCGCACAACTCGTCGCAGATGCGAAAAAAAATGTGACCGAACTGATTGAGCAAGGCAAAAAACGCCGCAACGAAATCATCACCTTAGCTCACCAAGAAGGTGAGCAAGAAAAAGCGCGCATCTTAGAGCAAGGTAGAGCTGAGCTAGAAGGCGAACGTCAAAAGTTACGCCGTGAACTTCAGGCGGATATGGCAGACGCTGTTATTCAAAGTGCACAGAAATTGATCAGCAAAAACCTAGATTCTGAAACGAACCGAGCGTTAGTTGATCAAATGATAAGCGAACTCTAAACGGAGGCAATATGTCAGATTACACCAATATTGCTCATCCCTACGCTAAAGCATCGTTCGACTTTGCTTTAGGTGAAAACAAGTTACAAGAGTGGCACTCAATGCTGTCCATTCTTGTGACGGTAGCGGAAGAAGAAACGATCGCTAAGCAGATTTCATCAGCAGAAGGTGTTCACACACAGCAATCTGAAGAACTGGTCAATCTCATCATTCACGTTTGCCAAGGACTTGTTGATGACCACGTCATTAATCTCATTAAAGTCTTGGCTGAGAATGGCCGTCTTGTAGTGATCAGAGACTTGTTTAACTTGTTCAGCGACCTAAAGGACGAACATGAACGTGTAATCCCTGTCACTGTCACCAGTTCAGAATTGCTTACACAAGATCAAGTTACATCACTCACTGCTGCACTTGAGAAGAAATTAGAGCGTCAGGTTGAAATGGAACAGGTTATTGATGACTCGCTGGTTGGCGGGATCGTCATCAAGGCGGGTGAAACCGTCATCGATGGTTCTTTGAACACATCAATTAGCCGATTAGCCCATCAACTTCACGCGAGATAGGTAACAATTATGCAATTAAATTCAAATGAAATCAGCGATCTAATCAAAGATCGCATCTCGAAGTTTAATGTGAGCACCGAAGCTCGCAACGAAGGCACCATAGTCTCGGTTCGTGATGGCATCATTACTATTAATGGCCTTGCGGATGTCATGCAGGGTGAGATGATCGAGCTTCCAGGTGGTAAATACGCTCTTGCTCTTAACCTTGATACCCACTCAGTCGGTGCCGTGGTTATGGGGCCCTACACTGACCTTTCTGAAGGTATGAAAGTGAAAGGGACAGGTCGTATCTTAGAAGTACCTGTAGGTAATGGACTGCTTGGCCGTGTAGTGAACACACTAGGTGAGCCAATCGATGGTAAAGGCCCAGTGAGTTGTGACCGACTCGACCCTGTAGAAGTAATTGCACCCGGCGTAATCGAGCGTAAGTCCGTCGACCAGCCAATTCAAACGGGTTATAAAGCCGTTGATACCATGGTGCCTATCGGTCGTGGTCAACGTGAACTTATCATCGGTGACCGTCAGACGGGTAAAACAGCGTTAGCAATCGATGCGATCATCAACCAAAAAGATTCTGGCATCAAATGTGTGTACGTGGCTATTGGCCAGAAAGCCTCTACTATCGCAAACGTTGTTCGTAAACTGGAAGACCACGATGCGCTTAAAAATACCATCGTTGTTGTCGCATCAGCATCAGAATCAGCCGCGCTTCAATACCTAGCACCTTATGCTGGTTGCACCATGGGTGAATACTTCCGTGACCGCGGTGAAGATGCACTGATCATCTATGATGACCTATCAAAACAAGCCGTCGCTTACCGTCAAATATCATTACTACTTAAACGCCCACCGGGTCGTGAAGCCTTCCCTGGCGACGTATTCTACCTCCACTCACGCTTACTAGAACGTGCGGCAAGAGTAAATGCGGAATACGTTGAGAAGTTCACAAACGGTGAAGTGAAAGGCCAAACAGGTTCATTAACCGCGCTTCCTATCATTGAAACTCAAGCGGGTGACGTATCGGCGTTTGTACCAACCAACGTAATCTCGATTACTGATGGTCAGGTTTTCCTACAAACCCAACTATTCAACTCAGGTCTACGTCCTGCTGTTGACCCAGGTATCTCGGTATCTCGTGTGGGTGGTGCAGCACAGTGCAAGATCATCAAGAAACTGTCTGGTGGTATTCGTACATCGTTAGCTCAATACCGTGAGTTAGCGGCATTCGCTCAGTTCTCTTCTGACTTAGACGACATGACGCGCAAACAGCTTGATCATGGTGAACGTGTAACCGAACTGATGAAGCAAAAGCAATACTCGCCGATGTCTGTCGCAGAGCAAGCAACGGTTATCTACGCAGCAGAAAAAGGCTATTTGGCTGACGTAGAGTTGCACAAAGTTGCGCGTTTTGAAGAAGAATTAATTGCTTACGCAAAGGGCCAAAACCCAGAGTTGTTCGACACCATTAACGCTAACGGTGACTACAACGACGAGATCGACAGTGCACTTGCAAAGCTTCTCGGTGACTTTGTAGCGTTGAAAGCTTGGTAAACGCTCCGGTTTGTTGGCTGGAAATCAAAACAAATTAGGAGCAGATGATGGCAAATACTAAAGAAATTCGCACCAAGATAGGCAGTGTTAGTAACACTCAGAAAATCACCAGTGCAATGGAGATGGTTGCGGCAAGTAAGATGCGTAAGGTTCAAGACAATATGACGCTAACACGTCCATATGCCGAGAACATGCGCAAAGTTATCTCTCATGTCGCATCAGGGTCGCTGGAATACCAGCACCCCTACCTTCAACAGCGTGAACCAAAACGCGTTGCTTACATCATTATTTCGTCCGATCGAGGCTTATGTGGTGGCTTGAACTCGAATTTGTTCAAGAAAGTGTTAGAAGAAATGGAGATGTGGCGTACCAAAGGCGTTGAGGTAGAAACGACCCTAATTGGTTCAAAAGCTATCTCATTTTTCCAACGCAGCGGCAATGTTATCGCGCAAACGTCAGGCCTTGGTGACGCGCCTAAATTAGAAGACATTTTAGGTACGGTTAACGCGATGCTAGGGCATTACGACGACGAAAAAATCGACAGCTTGTATCTCGTGTATAACCAGTTCATCAACACCATGGTTCAAGAACCAACGACCTTGCAGTTGCTGCCCCACCCTTCAGATTCTGAGGCCGATGGAGGCGCGAAAAAAGCACGTCGTTGGGACTACATCTACGAACAAGCACCAAGAGACATCCTCTCTGAGCTGTTACATCGATACATTGAATCACAAGTGTATCAAGGCATCGTAGAGAGCATTGCCTGTGAGCAAGCAGCCCGAATGGTGGCCATGAAAGCGGCGACCGATAACGCAGGCCAACTCATCGATGATTTGCAGTTGGTATACAACAAAGCACGACAGGCTGCCATTACCCAAGAACTGAGTGAAATAGTCTCAGGTGCTCAAGCTGTCTAAGTGCAGACAAGAGTGGGTTAAGAATAGAATTTGAGGATTTAGAGATGAGTGTTGGAAAAATAGTTAAAGTTATCGGCGCGGTGGTAGACGTCGAGTTCAGCGGCGGCAACAGCCCACGCGTTTATGATGCATTGAAAGTGACTAGCGAGGAAGCAAGCTCTCTCGTATTGGAAGTTCAGCAACAACTGGGTGGCAGTATCGTTCGTTGTATTGCAATGGGTACGTCAGATGGCTTGCGCCGCGGCCTAACTGTTGAAAACACCGGTTCTCCAATCACCGTTCCTGTGGGCGAAGAAACCTTAGGCCGTATCATGAACGTTCTTGGTCAGCCTATCGATGAATGCGGTGAAATCGGTCAACAAGAAAGCTACGAAATTCACCGAGAAGCACCCTCTTATGAAGAACAAGCAAACAGCACTGAACTTCTTGAGACCGGCGTTAAGGTTATCGACCTTATTTGTCCGTTCGCAAAGGGCGGTAAAATCGGTCTGTTCGGTGGTGCTGGCGTAGGTAAAACCGTCAACATGATGGAGCTTATCAACAACATCGCCAAAGCACACTCAGGTCTCTCTGTATTTACCGGTGTTGGTGAGCGCACTCGTGAAGGTAACGACTTCTACTACGAGATGAAAGAAGCGGGTGTTCTAGACAAAGTAGCCATGGTTTACGGCCAAATGAACGAGCCACCGGGAAACCGTCTACGTGTAGCATTGACTGGCCTGACTATGGCTGAGCGCTTCCGTGATGAAGGTCGTGACGTACTGTTGTTCATTGATAACATTTACCGTTACACGCTTGCGGGGACTGAAGTATCAGCACTGTTAGGTCGTATGCCTTCAGCAGTAGGTTACCAACCAACACTCGCTGAAGAGATGGGTGTACTGCAAGAGCGTATCACTTCGACTAGACAAGGCTCTATCACGTCTATCCAAGCGGTATACGTACCTGCCGATGACTTGACTGACCCATCGCCAGCAACAACCTTTGCTCACTTAGATGCGACCGTTGTACTGTCTCGTAACATCGCGGCATTGGGCCTCTACCCTGCAATCGACCCATTGGATTCAACATCTCGCCAATTGGACCCGCTTGTGGTTGGTCAAGAACACTACGACATTGCACAAAAAGTCCAAACAACGCTGCAACGCTACAAAGAGCTAAAAGACATCATCGCGATTCTTGGTATGGATGAGCTGTCTACTGAAGACAAACAAACGGTATCTCGCGCTCGTAAGATTGAACGTTTCTTAACTCAGCCTTACCACGTGGCCGAAGTGTTTACCGGTCAGAAAGGTGTATTTGTACCGTTAAGCGAAACACTAAGAGGCTTTAAAGGCCTGTTAGGCGGCGAATATGACGATATCCCAGAGCAGGCATTCTTGTACTGTGGTTCTATCGACGAAGTGCTTAACAAAGCAAAATCACTCTAAGAGGCAGGTGCACCATGGCTATCGGAATTACAGATAATACATTTCAACTTAATATTGTAAGTGCGGAAGGTACGCTGTTTTCAGGTCCAGCGTATGCCCTAGCCGTTTCTGGCGCTGATGGTGAGCTGGGGATCCGCCCGGGTCACTCCCCGCTTCTCAGTAAAATAAAGCCTGGCGTGACAGTGTTTGTCACAGACCCTAAGTCAGAGGGACAAGTGCTTTATGTTTCTGGCGGGATGCTAGAAGTTCAGCCGGATGTGGTAACGGTGTTAGCCGATACTGCCTTGCACGGCCAAGATATTGACCGCGCTCGCGCAGAAGAAGCGAAATATGCAGCCCTAGAGAATATCAATAAGGGCAATGTAGACATCAACTTTGCACAAGCTCAGCTTGAACTCGCAAAAGCCGTTGCTCAGCTTCGCGCATCAGAACTGACGTCTTCTCGCACTCGACACTGAGAATAAGCGTTATTGGCCGTTAGCTGTGCTAGCAAACAAATACAAAAAAGGCTCACTAGATAGTGAGCCTTTTGATATCTGCTTAACGTAAAACCGAGGTCTAACGTTGCTTGATGTTCAAACGAATAGTTTTAAAAGATTCGTTTTAGAAAAGCAGTTTAGAGCCGTCGTTTAGAACTGTAGTTTAGAAGAATTCAATCGAGTTACGGCCGCTTTTGTCGTCACGTTGTGGCTTAGGCGTATCCGCTTTCTTTTTCGGTTTGTTTTCTTTCTTCTTCTCTTTTTTCTCTTTCTTTGGTTCAGCCGTTGCGCTTAGCATTTCTGCTTTGCTTTTCTTAGATTCTTTCTTCTTAGAATCCTTTTTAGACTGACCTTTCTTCGCCTTGTTCTCTTTTTTAGGCGCTTCTTTCTTTTTCGGCTTTTCTGATTCTTCTTGTACTGGCTGATCACACACCACTACATAGTATTCTTGGTTGAATTCAAAGAAGTCGCCATCGTACATTTTACGACGCTTACGCGTTTCCAGCTCACCATTTACCGCTACGTAGCCTTCAGAGATGATGTGCTTAGCTTCACCGCCACCACTCACTAGGTTAGCAATTTTAAACACTTTGTAGAGCTCGATTGGCTGTGATGAAACATCAATACCAATTGCTTCAATCTCAATCTCTTCGCCTTCTTCGCCCAGCTCTTGACCTTCGTAGTCAGCGTCTTCGTAATGTTCTTGGTCCATGGTGACCTCTACCTAAATATGTACTTCTGAAATATTGGGCGCAGTGTAATCTTAAAACAAGTAAATGACCATGTTGAATTCACCGAGCACTCTTTTGTTCTCGTTACGCACCCACTTTATAGCGCACCACCAACATTCGAAAGGCTGACAAGCTGCTTGGTGTATTCATGCTGCGGATTACCAAACAAAGTCTCAGTGTCACCTTTCTCTATTACCTCGCCTGCTTTCATCACAATGGTGTAATGACACAAGGATTTCACGACATTCAGATCATGACTGATAAACAAATAGGTCAGGCCGTACTTTTCTTGAAGTGACTTCAGCAAATCCAGTACTTGCGCTTGAACGGTTCTGTCGAGTGACGATGTTGGTTCATCGAGCAAGATAAACTCTGGCTTAAGGATCAAAGCACGAGCAATCGCAATTCGCTGCCTTTGACCGCCAGAAAACTCATTTGGGTAACGGTGACGAGTTTCAGGATCGAGGTCAACCTCTTTCATTACGTCACAGATGCGTTGGTCGAGTTCGTGCTCATCCAATTGTTGATGCACTAACAAACCTTCGCCAATCACCTGAGCGACCGACATTCTCGGGTTTAGCGCAGAAAACGGGTCTTGGAAGACCACTTGCATACGGCTTCTAAACGGAAGCATCTGTTTTCGATCTAAACCTTGAAGCTGTTCACTCGAGTAGGTAATTGACCCTTCACTATCCACCAGCTTAAGTATCGCCATACCAGTCGTCGATTTACCAGAACCACTTTCGCCAACTAAACCGATTGAGTGCCCTTTCTTCAAAGTGAACTCCATGTCGGTTACGGCTTTGACATGAGAAATGGTTCGCTTGAATAAACCGCCCGTGATCGGGAACCAAACACGAAGTTGATTTACATCGAGTAGCGGTTTGCTTTCGGGTGACACAGGAACGGGCAAGCCTTTCGGATCAGAGTTGATAAGCTTTTGCGTATAAGGGTGAGCTGGAGCATTAAACAGGGTATGGCAGTCATTGCTTTCAACCAAGCGACCATCTTTCATTACCGCCACTCTGTCGGCAGTTTTACGAACGATACTCAAATCGTGTGTGATAAAGAGCATCGCCATACCGAGCTCTTGCTGCAAGTCTTTCAAAAGATCTAGGATCTGCGCTTGTACCGACACATCCAACGCAGTCGTCGGCTCGTCAGCGATAAGCAGCTCTGGCTCGTTAATCAGAGCCATTGCGATCATTACACGCTGACGCTCTCCACCTGATAGCTCGTGTGGGTACGCTGATATCTTCTGCTCTGGGTAACGAATACCCACCTTTGAAAGCCACTCTATCGCCAAGGCTTGAGCTTTATTGGTTCGCATACCTCGGTGAATCGCGAGGGTTTCAACCAGCTGCTTACCGACTCGATGAAGTGGATTAAGCGAAACCATAGGCTCTTGAAAGATCATGCCAATGCGGCCACCACGAATCCCTCGCAATTGCCTTTCAGAACAACTCAGAATATCGGTGCCAGAGAAGTTAATCTTACCGTTTAAGTAGTGCGATGAACCTTTAGGTAACAGCTTTAAAATCGAGTTAGCCGTGACCGATTTACCGGAGCCACTCTCGCCCACCAGCGCGAGTGTCTCACCTTTGTATATCTCCAACGAGACGTCTTGCGTCACTTGTTCTATCGAGTCTTTACGCCCAAACCCGACAGACAATTTATCTATGGTCAGAACTGGAGATGCATTCGAAGCCTCTGCTGTTGACCCTGAAGCAGGAACTGTATTTGAAGTCATAACCTATCCTTACTTCTGTTGATGTGGGTCGAAAGCATCACGCACCGCTTCACCAACGAAGACAAGTAACGTCAACATCAATGAAAGTACGACGAAAGCAGAAATGCCAAGCCAAGGCGCTTGCAAGTTAGCTTTACCTTGCGCCAATAGCTCACCTAATGAAGGCGAACCCGCAGGCAAACCAAAGCCTAAGAAATCTAACGACGTTAATGTGGTGACCGAGCCTGAAAGGATAAACGGCATCATGGTTAACGAAGCCACCATCGCGTTGGGTAGCATGTGGCGAAGCATAATGCGTTTGTCGTCAACGCCCATGGCTTGCGCGGCTCTTACATAATCAAAGTTTCGACAACGTAGGAATTCAGCTCGCACAATCCCAACCAAACTCATCCAACTGAACAGCACCATAATCCCTAGCAACCACCAGAAATTCGGTTCAATGAAGCTCGACAGAATGATCAGCAAGAATAAGGTCGGCATTCCAGACCAGACTTCAATGAAGCGCTGCCCAAACAAGTCGACCCAACCACCGTAGTAACCTTGCGTTGCCCCGACAACTACGCCGACTACGCTCGATACAATCGTCAGAATAAAACCAAACAGAACAGAGATACGGAACCCATAAATGATGCGGGCCAATACATCTCTCCCTTTATCATCGGTTCCAAGCCAGTTCACTGAATCTGGCTCCGATGGCACCGCGCCCGAAATATCGAAGTTTATCGTATCGTAGCTAAACGGAATGATGGGCCACACGATGTAACCGCTGTCTTCAATGAGTTCGATAACATAAGGATCTTTGTAGTCGGCTTCGGTTTCAAACTCACCACCAAACTCTGTCTCGGCATACTCATTAATGACAGGTACAAACCACTGATTATCATAAGAAACCAAGAGTGGCTTGTCGTTGGCGATGATCTCAGCGAACAGGCTCAATCCAAACAAAATGGTAAATATCCAAAGGGAGATAAAACCACGCTTGTTTGCTTTAAAACGTAACCAACGAGCTTCAGCTAAAGGGTTGTTAAACATTTATTATCAATACCTTTTTATTCATTCGCCATTAACGCGCTTCAAAATCAATTCGAGGATCAACCCAGGTATACGTCAGGTCGGAGATAATGCTCAGCACCAAGCCAAGCAAGGTCATGATATAGAGAGAACTGAACACAACTGGGTAATCTCGCTGAATGGTCGACTCAAAGCCAAGCAGACCGATGCCTTCGAGTGAAAACATCACTTCAATCAACATAGAACCCGTGAAGAAAATACTAATAAATGCACTCGGGAAACCGGCAATAATGATCAACATCGCGTTACGGAAAACGTGCTTGTAGAGAATGCTTCTCTCATCCAAACCTTTCGCTCGCGCGGTCACCACATATTGCTTGTTGATTTCATCAAGGAAGGAGTTTTTGGTCAGCATGCTCAGTGTGGCAAAGCCACCGATGACCATGGCAAAAATAGGCAAAGCTAAGTGCCAGAAATAGTCGCCAACTTGCTGATACCAATTGAGCTGGTCGAAGTTACTCGACACGAGCCCACGCAATGGGAACCAACTGAAGTAGTTACCACTCGCGAACAAAATAATCAGGATAATCGCAAACAAGAAGCCCGGAACGGCATAACCAACAATCACCACCGCACTCGACCAAATATCAAAGCGAGAGCCGTGATGTATCGCTTTCATGATGCCCAAGGGTATCGAGATCACATAGATGATTAAGGTACTCCACAACCCCAAGGAGATGGAAACAGGCAGTCGCTCGATGATCAAATCAATAACGTTGCCGCCCTTAAACAGGCTTTCACCGAAGTTAAAGGTCGCGTAATTTTTCAACATGTCGAAGTAGCGAACGTGAATCGGCTTATCAAAACCAAACTGCTTTTTGATCTCTTCAACCACTTCAGGATCAAGCCCGCGAGAGCCTTTATAGCCACTGGCAGACGCTTGGTCACTTTCGCTTAAATCAACTTCTTGCCCACCACCAGAAAAGCGCTCCATGATGCCAGAGTTATGCCCTTCTAATTGAGCAACGGCTTGTTCCACCGGGCCACCAGGGGCAATCTGGATGATGAAAAAGTTGATGGTGATGATCGCCCACAGCGTGGGGATCACCAACAATAAACGTCGAAATATATACGCGGCCATGCTAACTAACTCCTAGCGACGTTTTTCAGGAAGCAATGCCGCCTTCTCTTCTGAAATCCACCATGTATCGATACCTAAATCGTATTTAGGTAATACATCTGGACGCTCAAACTTGTCCCACATTGCAACGCGATATTCACCAACGTGCCATTGAGGGATGTTGTAGAAATTCCACTGCAATACACGGTCAAGTGAACGACCTAACGTAAGCAGCTTTTCAGGATGCTGTTGGTTACGCGCAATTTCTTCTGTTAACGCGTCAACCACCGGATCCATTACACCTGCAGTATTGTAAGTAGAATCAATGTAGTTAGAGTTCCAAACAATCATTAAGTTCGGGCTAGGATAAGGGTTTGCGGAAAATGAAGACGACACCATGTCGAAATCACGATCACGCAAGCGCTTGATGTACTGAGTGGTATCAATGGTACGGATCTTCATCTCGATACCCATGCGTTTCAGGTTTTTTTGAACCGGCGTTGCGATACGTTCCGTGGTTGGGCTGTAAATCAACAACTCAAATGACATCGTCTTACCGGTCTTTTCGTTGGTCATCACTTTGTCTTTCAGTACCCAACCCGCTTCTTTCAACAATTTGAACGCGGTGCGCATTTGGCTACGAATACGGCCGCTGCCATCGGTGACTGAAGGTTGGAATTCTTCAGTAAACACTCTCGGTGGAATTTGCTCTTTGTATTGAGACAACAACTCAACTTCAGCTCCGCTTGGTAAGCCTTTCGCTTCATAGTCAGTGTTTTGGAAGTAACTACGAGTCCGTTTGTACTGACCATAAAACATGTTCTTGTTCATCCACTCAAAGTCCATCGCGTACGTTAACGCTTCACGAACTTTAGGATCTGAGAACACAGGAGATTGAATATTGAAGACAAAACCTTGAGTCGTTTCAGGCTTCTCGTGGTTGATCTCTTCTTTAATGATGTAGCCTTTATCGAAGTTCGCGCCTGTGTAAGAGTTGGCCCAGAACTTAGCCGAGTTCTCGGTTCGAAGATCGAACTCCCCTGCTTTGAAGGCTTCCAACATTACCGTGTCGTCACGGTAGTAATCGTATTGCACCTGCTTGAAGTTATTACGGCCAACGTTAACTGGTAGGTCTGCTGCCCAGTAGTTTTCATCTAGACCATAGGTAACACTTTGGCCTGATTTGTAGCTGATGATCTTATAAGGACCACTACCGACTGGTGGCTCACTTAGAGGCTCAGAGAGCTTTCTGTCTTTCCAGAAATGTTTCGGTAATACACGAGTGCTTTGCGCAAAGCTGAACAGTTTTTCGCGGTTTGGACTGTTCATTTCAATACGAACAACCAAATCAGAGACCGCTTTTACTGACTTAATCTCTTTATAATACACACGATACTGAGGCACACCTTCTTTTGAAAACTTGTCAAAAGTGAAGGCAACATCGTGCGCGGTAATAGGTTCGCCATCTTGGAATTTAGCATTTGGGTTGATGTCGATTTCCATCCAAGTGAAATCACTGGCGTAGCGAACCTTTGAAGCAATCAATGGATAGTACGCATCAATCTCGTCGCTCGGAGAAAACATCAAGGTATCGTAAATCTCTCCGGTATAACTTGCAGCAACGCCGCGGGAACCGAATCGATTAAAGCTATCGTAGGTACCTATGCTGCCATAGGTCACTTTGCCCTGCTTTGGCGCATCAGGATTAACGTAATCAAAGTGAGTAAAATCGGCTGGATATTTTGCTTCACCAAAACCAACCAATTGTGTGGTTTCAATAACGGTGACAGCAGGAGTTGATTGGGTATCAGAAGCGTAAGTAACGGAGGGGTGTAAAACAATAAGCGGCAGCATAACTGCACAGGACTTTAAATTAGACCTGAAAAACTGAGTGCGCTGCGAGGCTTTGCGTCGAAAAACTGTTCCCATTTGACTCTCCCTTCAAATGTTATGAATTCGATATTCAAGTTGATTAATCGGCTTTGAATGCATGCCGTTAAAACAAGTATAGGTTCAAATCTAACATCATGTAATAACTAATAAAACCATCAGCACTTCATCTCTGACGGTTTATTTACAATTAACTCGTCACCGCTCGAAGTTATTGGATGCAGTTGGCGCTGATTGCTTTGATTCCTTTAATTAGCTTGGTGGCGCTGGAAAGAACGGGGTAAGGCAGAGGCACGGAGATTACTCTAGCGGGAATGACATTAGCCTCCATGGCTTTGATTCGCTTCTGAAGTGAAATTTAGGTTCTAAATAATCAACAAACTATACTTTCACTAGAGTATCCTTGCAGCCTAGGTCTAAATGGAATGACACTTTGAACAAACCAAACCACATAACATTCGCAACGTTCAACCTTCTGAACTATCTCGAACCGCCGAATGCTTACTATGATTTTGAGAACATCTACAGCTTCGATGAATGGCAGAAGAAACAGCACTGGATGGCTGAAACGATTCGTTCATTAGATTGTGATGTGATTGGCTTTCAAGAGATATTTAGCCCACAGTCTTTAGAGCAATTGATGAACAAGCTAGGTTATCCATACTTTGCAGTCGTCGATAGCGCAGACGTTGAAGATGATTACCTATACACCTCCCCTGTCGTTGGTATCGCATCCCGCTACCCAATTGAAAATGTACAGCCTGTTACGCCAGATTCGAAGTTACTGACAGCGTTCAACCTTGGAGACAATTTCTCATTCAACAGAACGCCTGTTCATGCCACGATTACGTTACCCCATTTAGGTTCAACCGACTGTTATGTGGTGCACTTCAAATCACAACGTCCGACAGAACCCAAAGCAGAATCTATCGATGTGGATAACGCTCAGCAAGGTGAAAAATCACAAAGTGACACGCTCACTCGCTTCCACCAAGAGCAACTTGGCTCTTGGTTATCGAGTGTCCAACGCGGTCTAGAAGCTCAGATGCTGCATCAATACATAACCAATCAACGCTACCAGACCGATCAGCCTGTTGTGTTAATGGGTGACTTTAATAAGCCTCTATTCAACGACGAGTTTAAAGGGCTATTAAGTTATTCAATAAACAGAGACGAAAACAGCAAGCATTGGCTTTCCCACTTCCGGTTAAAAGACAGCTGGGATATTTATCATCAATTGCATGAACAAGACTTACTTGAACAACGCAAACCAACCCACTATTACGGTGCCTCTGGTTCTGTTCTGGATTACATTTTAATGTCGAACGAATTTGACTGTCAGAACTCATCAAGCATGATGGAAATCTCTTGCTACACAGTGCTCGACCATCACCTCATCAATCCCAGCTTTGAACACGACCAATTCAGTACTGACCATGCCATCGTTGCTGTCACCGCTCATATCCGTGAAGCCTAGCTATTCGATTACATCTTCAATCGAGAGTTACATGAGTTGAACATGAAAAAAACCGCAGTCAAAAACTGCGGCCTTCCACTTTAGCCAAACGGGTTGAGCCAACCGACGCCCCATTTAGAAACCGATTTACCGTTTAGCAAAGTGTGAAACTTAGAATGTGTACATTGCGCCAAGATAGAATGAAGCCAATACGATATCTTTCTCTACCTTTTTTCGGTTCCAAGAGTTGCCCTCGTCAACTTCTACTGTAAATGCATCGGCTTCATAACCAAGTCTCAGGCTTAACTCAGAAAGCTTTTCTGGGGTGTACTCAACGCCAAAACCAACTCGTACACCTGCACCTGAATCATCGAAATCAGAACTTGAAGGACGTGAACCGTCTGCATACTTCATATCGAGATCGATTGAAGATAAGCCAATTGTACCAAATGGGCGAACGCCATTATCAAACGTATAACCAAGGTTTGCAGCAATCGAAAAGACTTGAGGAGTCCATGTAAAGCCAGCGTTGCTTCTTAAAGGATATTTAGCAACCACATCACCATAATCCGTGTACTGAAGCTCAAGTGATACAATACGGTTAAACTTATAGCCAGCAATGATACGGTAAGCATTGTCTTCTGCTTCAAACGTCACTGGCTCTTTAATTGATGAAAATAGTCCACCATCATCGACGCCAGAAGTACCAATGGCACCACCTAGATACAAACCACTGTCCGCTGCCATTACATTGTTTGCTGCAAATGCTGACATCATTGCGATGCTTAGAATTAATTTATTGCCCATTACTACTTGACCTTACTTAATGCAAATCAAGATTGTTACGCCTTCCTGTGCTGCACAATCTTGTTAGAGTTACCCGACACCCCGTCGAATTCGCGAACATGATAGGCTCACAGAAAACAAAAAAATAAATAAAAATGTAATCACTTTATAACCCCAGACAACAGAATTAGTTAAAACACCATAAGAGCCTGAATAAAAAAGAAATAAAAAAACACCTAACGTTTGTTTGAACAATCTATTCCCTTCCAAATCATCCGGTTTTTAGGTTTTTCCACCTCGCACTTACGCAAGCTTACTTTCAAGAGTGGCGTGATTTTGCATAATCCACACGCTTTAGTAGCTTGCGACTTAACTCAATCTCAACCATTCAGAATAAGACGAATAGAAACACGATGAACCACACAATAGAGCTCAACGGCTTAATCATTGATACTGACTCTCGAACGATTACTAATGAACAGGGGAATAAAATCACTTTACGCCCTCACCTACTTTCGGTGCTCTGTTTACTAACAGAAAATCTAGGGGATCCCGTTTCTAGGGAAGATATTATTGATATGTGCTGGGAAGGGGAACTCACCTCTCCTCACATACTTGCTAACGTCATCTATAATCTGCGTAATGTTTTTACGCGCTTAAGAACACCGGACATTCAGATAACCACAATCACCAAGTTTGGCTACATTTTGTCGGTTGACCCCACTTAATTAAATTTAAGCGACACTACATTGTGTCAAAACTGTATGAGCAACAAGCCGTAGCGCACTCTTTGTATCTCCATTGTGAACGTATTTATGCAATCAATGGCGTTGATTAAGATCACTAAAAAACGCCCCATCGAAACGTTTCGATGATCGTTATCACACTCTAGCAAAGTGAAGAGTGCAAATGATAAATCAGACACTATTATCACTATCGAAACGTTTCGATGGTTTTTCTTGAGTTGTTCTCAACCCATTAAACGTTATTTTTCGATAGGTCGTGATATGAAAAAAAGTACTCTAATTAATTCTGAACTCTCTTACTTAGTGGCGACTCTTGGCCACACAGATGAAATCACGATTTGTGACGCGGGCTTGCCGATTCCAGATCACGTAACTCGTATTGATCTTGCCTTAACTCATGGTGTTCCGAGCTTTCAGCAAACAGTAAAAACCATGCTGGATGAATCTCAGATAGAAGGCGTTGTGATTGCAGAAGAGTTTGCGAAAGTAAGCCCAGACCACCACGCTGCACTGATTGATTTAGTTAAGACAGAAGAAGCGCGTTGCGGCAAATCGCTTTCGATTACTTACATCACTCATGAAGAATTCAAAGAGCGAACACATGAAAGCCGCGCGGTTATCCGCACAGGCGAATGCACGCCATACGCAAATGTTATTTTCCAAGCTGGCGTAACGTTTTAGCTCAAGCTCAGCGTTTGAACCTAAGCGCAACGACAGCTCAGTGTCATCACTGAACCAAAACAATCAAATACAACTGGCCCCGAGTAAAGGAACCGACATGACTCAAGCCATTTTAGAACTTAGCTCAATTGAGAAAGCCTTCCCAGGTGTTAAAGCACTAGATAAGGCAAGCCTCAACGTTTACCCAGGACGCGTAATGGCGTTAATGGGGGAAAACGGTGCAGGTAAATCAACGTTGATGAAAGTGCTTACCGGCATTTACCACTTGGACGGCGGTGCTATCGCATACCAAGGTAAACCCGCAGCATTTCAAGGACCACGTGATTCACAACAAGCCGGCATTAGCATCATTCACCAAGAGTTGAACCTAATTCCTGAGCTAACCATCGCCGAGAACATCTTCTTAGGTCGTGAAATCACAGGCACCATGGGACGTATCTTGTGGAACGAAATGTACCAAGAAGCGGACAAGCTACTTAAACGCCTTAACGTAAAACACAGTTCAAAAACTCCTTTAGGTCAGCTAAGCCTTGGTGAGCAGCAAATGGTAGAGATAGCGAAAGCCCTATCGTTTGAATCTAAGGTCATCATCATGGATGAGCCAACGGATGCACTAACCGATACCGAAACTGAGTCTCTATTTAAAGTAATTAACGAACTACGTGATGAAGGCTGTGGCATTGTTTACATCTCTCACCGTTTGAAAGAGATCTTTGAGATTTGTGATGACATCACCGTGCTTCGTGACGGTAAGTTCATTGGACAATGTGAAGTAAAAGACACCGACGAAGATGGCCTAATCGAGATGATGGTTGGCCGTAAACTGGACGAGCAATATCCACGTATCGGACAGAGCCACGGTGAAACCTGCCTTGAAGTGATTGGCCTGACAGGTTCTGGTGTTCATGACGTGAGCTTTACTCTAAAGCGCGGCGAGATTCTTGGTGTATCTGGCCTAATGGGTGCAGGTCGTACCGAACTGATGAAAGTGATTTACGGTGCCCTTCCAAGTGAACGCGGCGTCATCAACCTAGAAAACAAAACCATCAACCCGGTAAGCCCGAAAGATGGCTTGGCGAATGGCATTGCTTACATCTCTGAAGACCGTAAAGGCGATGGCTTAGTTCTAGGGCTTTCAGTGAAAGAGAATATGTCTTTATGTTCACTTGACCTACTGACAAAGAGCGGTCAAATCCAACATAAAGACGAAGTGATCGCCGTGGATGACTTCATCAAGCTCTTCAACATCAAAACCCCGACTCGCGAGCAAATCATTGGCAACCTTTCTGGTGGTAACCAACAGAAAGTGGCTATCGCTAAAGGCTTGATGACAAAACCAAAAGTATTGATTCTCGATGAGCCAACGCGTGGTGTCGATGTCGGTGCTAAGAAAGAGATTTACCAACTCATTAATAAATTTAAAGCCGACGGCATGAGCATTATTTTGGTCTCATCTGAAATGCCAGAAGTGTTAGGAATGAGTGACCGCATCATGGTGATGCATGAAGGCCGTGTAAGCGGTGAATTTGATGCTAAAGAAGCAAACCAAGAATTATTACTGGCGTGTGCGGTCGGTAAAAAGATCAACGAGGACGCAGCATGAGTACTAAAACCATGAGCAAAACAACTAAAACTGAAGCGCCAAAGAAAAAACCATTAATCAGCAAAGAGTGGCTGATTGATCAAAAGTCATTGATTGCTTTGATCTTCCTGATTGTTGTCGTTTCTTTCCTAAACCCAAACTTTTTTACTGTCGACAACATTCTGAATATCCTGCGTCAAACCTCAGTTAACGCGATTATCGCAGTCGGTATGACACTGGTTATTTTAACCGCGGGTATCGACTTGAGTGTCGGCTCTGTACTTGCGCTTTGTGGTGCATTCGCAGCCAGCATGATTGGCATGGAAATCCCTGTGATGATCGCAGTGCCAACCGCTCTAGTAGCTGGTGCAGCATTAGGTGCTATTAGTGGTGTGATTATCGCTAAGGGTAAAGTCCAAGCCTTCATCGCAACGCTTGTAACCATGACACTACTTCGCGGCGTAACCATGGTTTACACCGACGGTCGCCCTATCTCAACAGGCTTCACAGACACAGCAGACGCATTCGCTTGGTTCGGTACAGGCTACGCAATGGGCATCCCAGTTCCAGTATGGATCATGGTCGTGGTGTTCGCAGCAGTATGGTACCTATTAAACCACACACGCTTTGGTCGTTACGTTTACGCACTGGGTGGCAACGAATCAGCAACTCGCCTATCAGGCATCGACGTAGACAAAGTGAAAATCGGCGTTTACGCAATCTGTGGCCTGCTAGCTGCAGTGGCTGGCATCATCGTGGCATCGCGTTTGTCATCTGCTCAACCTACCGCAGGTATGGGTTATGAATTAGACGCCATCGCAGCCGTGGTTCTTGGCGGCACAAGCTTAGCGGGCGGTCGTGGTCGCATTATGGGTACATTGATAGGTGCACTGATTATCGGCTTCCTAAACAACGCCCTAAACCTATTAGACGTATCTTCTTACTACCAGATGATTGCAAAAGCAGTGGTTATTCTTCTGGCAGTATTGGTCGACAACAAAAACAAATAAGACTCTAGTTTGAGTCAATGCAACACCCTGCTTTATCTATAGAAAACCCATAGAAAAGCACCTTTAATTGAAATATCTATCAGTAGCAAACCTATAAACATTAAATCTATAAATAATGTAACAACGAGCTAGGGTTATCCAACCTAGCTCACCCTACATAAAGGACTTACACCATGAAAAAATTAGCGACTCTTATTTCTGCTGCCCTTCTTTCTACAACAGTATCTGTGTCTGCACAGGCGCAAGATACAATGGCAATCGTTCTGTCTACACTGAATAACCCATTCTTTGTAACCATGAAAGATGGCGCAGAAGCGAAAGCAGAAGAGCTAGGCTACAAGCTTATCGTTCTTGATTCTCAAAACGATCCAAGCAAAGAGCTTTCGAACATTGAAGATCTAACCATTCGTGGTGTTAAGGCAATCCTGATTAACCCTACAGATTCAGATGCAGTGTCTAACGCAATTCGCATTGCTAACCGTTCAAACATTCCAGTACTGACACTAGACCGTGGTGCAAGCCGTGGTGACGTAGTGAGCCACATTGCTTCTGATAACGTAATTGGTGGTGAAATGGCGGGTCACTACATCATGGAAAAAGTGGGCGAGAAAGCGAAAGTAATTCAACTTGAAGGTATCGCGGGTACATCGGCTGCTCGTGAACGTGGCGAAGGCTTCATGAACGCAGTAAACGGCAGCGACCTTGAGCTTCTTGCAAGCCAACCTGCTGATTTCGACCGCACTAAAGGTCTAAACGTAATGGAAAACTTGCTTGCTGCAAACCCAGACGTACAAGCTGTATTCGCTCAAAACGATGAAATGGCACTGGGTGCACTTCGTGCAGTTCAAGCTTCAGGTAAAGACGTAATGATCGTTGGCTTTGATGGCACAGACGACAGCATCGCTGCAGTAAACCGCGGCCTACTAGGCGCAACGGTTGCACAACAGCCTGACCTAATCGGTTCTCTAGGTATCGAAATGGCAGACAAAGTACTGAAAGGCGAAACAGTAGACGAGTACGTACCAGTACCTCTAAAAATCATCGCTAAGTAACTTATCTATTACCAACTAACTTAGGACCTAATTAAGCAGGGGTCCCCTATCCCCTGCTTTCTTAACTCACTAGCTCATTAGTTCACTAACTCAAGACATAAAACAGAAAAACCGACAGTGCATCGCTGTTTCTCATAAGCCGCTAACAAGGCGAGCAATCAACGTAATGAGAAAGACCCATGCATTTTCAAATACGATATATCATAAGGCTCGTATCATGACTCAACTGATTGTTTTAGGTAGCGTTAACGCTGACCACGTACTGCAAGTTCCTTCGTTCCCTCGTCCGGGTGAAACCTTGATTGGCGGTAACTATCAGGTCATCCCTGGCGGCAAAGGCGCAAACCAAGCGGTAGCCGCAGCGCGATTAAACGCAGATATCGGCTTTATCGCCTGTGTCGGTGACGACCCATTTGGCATCAACATCCGTCAAGATTTTGCTAAAGATGGCATCAACATCGATGGCGTGATCGTTGCAGACAACACGCCGACAGGCATCGCGATGATCCAAGTATCAGCAACAGGTGAAAACAGCATTTGTCTTTCTGCTGAAGCCAACAACAAGCTGACTTGCGACCAAATTGAACCGCATCTAGAGAAGATTCGTGGCGCTAAATACCTGCTGACTCAACTTGAAACGCCAATTAAAGGCATTGAATACGCAGCCAAAGTAGCAAAAGAGAGCGGCACTCAAGTGATTCTAAACCCGGCTCCTGCTCGTCCATTATCAGATTCATTGCTTGCTTGTGTGGATGTGATTACACCTAACGAAACCGAAGCTGAAGTTTTGACTGGTATTACCGTGACTGACAGCGCATCCGCTCATCAGGCAGCTTTGGCTTTGCACGCGAAAGGCATCGAGACTGTGATGATCACACTTGGCGCAAAAGGCGTTTGGGTAAGTAAGAACGACAAGGGTGAGTTAATTGCTGGCTTCCGCGTTGAAGCGACAGATACCACAGCTGCTGGTGATACCTTCAATGGCGCATTAGTGACGGGCTTGCTTGAAGACATGCCATTAGAACGCGTAATTAAGTTTGCTCACGCTGCGGCTGCAATTTCAGTGACTCGCTTTGGCGCTCAGACGTCAATCCCAAGCAGAGCTGAAACGGATGCGTTTTTATCAGAGCAACTGTTTGCTTAGCTTGACACCTATTTGAAGGCTTAACTCCTGAGCTAAACCGTAGTTAACGGGTGTTAGCCTTCAATTTCGGTAACAACAAATAACAAGCATAAGCCCCTGTATTCAGGCAGAATATCGCGCAACGTGGCAAGTTACTCCCACAAGGATTTTTTATGGCAACAATGAAAGACGTCGCTCGGCTAGCAAAGGTTTCAACTTCAACCGTCAGCCATGTGATCAACAAGTCACGTTTTGTCAGTGAAGAGATAGCTGAGCGTGTTAACAGTGCGGCTAAAGAACTCAACTACGCACCCTCTGCATTGGCTCGTAGCTTGAAAATGAAGCAGACCAAAACCTTAGGTATGCTAGTAACTACCTCTACTAACCCATTCTTTGGTGAAGTAGTAAAAGGTGTTGAGCGTCGTTGCTACGAGAAAGGTTACAACCTTATCTTGTGTAATACAGAAGGCGATAGCGAACGCATGAAATCCTCTATCGATACCTTGCTGCAGAAGCGTGTCGATGGCCTAATGCTGATGTGCTCAACCCTTGAAGGCGAGCACATTGATGTATTTGAACGCTACCCAGAATTACCTATTGTTGTAATGGATTGGGGCCCAATGCTGTTCGCGAGCGACAAGATCCAAGATAACTCGCATCAAGGTGGTTACATGGCAACCAAGCACTTGATCGATAACGGCCATGCTCAGATTGGTTGTATCACCGGTCCACTTCACCGCAATCAAGCCTCTTCTCGTTATCAAGGCTTCAAGCAAGCGATGGAAGAAGCGAATCTAGAGATCAATCCTAAGTGGATTGTTGAATCAAACTTCGAATGCGATGGCGGCTTTGACTCATACCAAACACTAAAGACCCGAGGCGTAATGCCGTCAGCAATCTTCGTGAGTAATGACATGATGGCAATGGGTGTGATTCACGCTGCGGCTCAAGATGGCACATCGATTCCAAACGATCTTTCTATCATTGGCTACGATGACATTCATTTGTCAAAATACATGACCCCAGCATTGAGCACTATCCACCAGCCAAAACACCGTTTAGGTAAAGCGGCGGTAGATACTCTCTTGAACCGACTCAAAACACCAGATGCGTATCCGCAAGTTGTTGAGTTAGAGCCAACGTTAGTTGAACGAAGCAGCGTCAAAGCGATTTAGGGCGCCTTTCTACAAATCTAAATAACTGCTCCAAACAACAGAGCCGAGCAGTGCAGCAAAGCAACTAGCCAAGGCAACATCCTACACAACAGACCTAAATAACAAAGGGCAAGGTTATCTAACCTTGCCCTTTTCGATTCTATTGCGTTTCACTCATCTTCTTAGCGGCTCTTTGCTAAATAGGTGGCCAGTTTCTGATAACTGCGTTTAGGATTATGTCCAAAAACCACAAAAGCATACAACCAAATAACAAGAAGCATTGAAAACAAACCTGACTGGAAACCATCTAGGTACAACTCAGGTAGCAAGTCGATTACCTTTTGATAGTTCGCAATTGAAATTGTTGTTTTACTGCTAATCAATTCATACGTTACATTTATTGGGCTGACTATGCCCCAAACTAAAAACCATGACACGCCTGCGACAGGCACTAAACTCAGTAGCGGCTTAAGTTGCTTAACCGGGAAAATGAAATACAAAAGCATAATCAAATACAGAGCGGCTAAAAATAAGCTCCATGCGTGAACACTGACTTCAAAAATCCGATAACGCTCATCGACATACATGATTAACACTACCGCCCCCAATACACCAAGCGATAATAATTTTCCCACATACCTCGTTCTAGAAAACCTAATCAATACATAACCAATCACAAGAAGAAAGCACGAAAGCCAAGCTAACACTTCTGGTTTGGTCTCAAAAAGACGAGGTGTTGCGGAATTAGACAAGATAAAGATCGCGTAGGTAGGAGCAATCATCAGAAACGCGATAAACACACGCACCAACATCCAAATCATATTTTTAATCATTACGCTCAAATCCACTCACTCGCATTATTTCAAAAATTACAGTTTTCCATTTGATGATAAAAAACCGGCAACAATCCGCTTCATCAAAAAACGCAAAAGTACTGAACAAAAAAACGACACTCTCAACCTTGGAAGCATATCTAACATCCTGATTTCTATAGTGCGACCATGCGTTACGCTATTTATATCAATAACTCAGACTTTTGTTCACACTATTTATGCATAAGCTTGCGTTATTATCGCTAAATTTATAAATTAAGTTGCATGCACACACCAATCGGTCACGCTTCTCTTAATATGGATATCAAGTACCACCATTTTGCCAAAACTTCGTTCTTCTTTGCCATTTCTTTCTTTTTTTTCATGGCATTGCTCATTCCTTTGACACCTTCTCATTACCAAACGTTAACCGAAGACACATCAAGGTTAGTAGAAACGAGGTTAGAAGGGATTCAATCAAGGTTCGACCGTTTTTTATCTGAAATTACCCCAGATCAGCCTTGCGACACGATTGTTAGACAACTTCGACAAAACGTTTTTGAAGCTGATTGGGTGAAAGAAGCCGCGGTGTTCGACAAAGAGAACCGATTTTACTGTTCAACCACCGATGGTGAAGTTTCATTTCGCCTATACAACACCATCAGGCAGCGGCTCAATGACGCCCCGAATTTAACGACCTTATCGTATTCAAACTCGGCCATCACTCAAGTTCGATCGATCATGCTGATATTCTCGACTAAGGAAGGCTCAGGAGCGAGCCTGATGATTCCTCCGCACTTCATCTTTGAGCTTGTAGAAGCTAATTTGAATAGCCAGGGCATTAACTCTAAAGTTGAGGTGATCAAAAGAGACATTCACCCTACCGACCTCGGCTCATACAACGCGACAGTACGGATACGGTCAGACATCTACCCATTCACCGTCACCTCATACATTGGTTATCAGTATTATATTAACTTCATGCTGAGTCACTTATGGTTTGGCTTTCTCATGGCCGGAATTACGACCATTATTCGCCTTTCCCTCAAGCATAAAAAACAGAGCCAACGTAGCTTAGAATATTCGCTATCCAGTGCTCTGAAAAACAAACACCTACATGTTCACATGCAACCTATCGTTAATCAAAGCACCAATAAAATCGTAGGCTGTGAGTCATTATTGAGATGGAACGATCCAATTGAAGGTAACGTATCCCCTGCTATCTTCATTCCATTGGCTGAAAGTTTAGGCTTGATTGAGAAGCTGACCTATTTCGTGCTGCATGAAGTGTTAACGACATTAAAAAGTAATCAAGAGGTGTTTACATCAAAGTACATCAGCGTCAACATCAGCCGAAACGTTGTATCCAACAGTAACTTCACGAATAAAGTGATTAGCATCTTTAAAAGACACCCTGAGATTCTCAAGCAAGTGGTTTTCGAGGTGACAGAGGATGGTGAGTGTTCTGATGCCGATATGGTCAAAATTAAGGACAACTTGCAAAAGCTATCTGATCTTGGTGTAAGAATTGCCATAGATGACTTTGGTACTGGCTACGCAGGATTAGACTTTGTAAGGCAATTTCCGTTCAGTATTCTCAAGATTGATCGCGTGTTCGTGAAAAACATATCCGACGAATCCAGTTTTGGTATCCCACTATTAGAATCCATGCTTCAGCTATCACGCACCTTAGGCATGCAAGTCATAGTTGAAGGCGTTGAGTACGAGTCACAACTGAAGATCTTGTCGAAACTAGGCGTCGACTACATCCAAGGCTTCTACTTCTATAAACCTATGCCAATAAGCCTCGCCATTAGCTTGATCAAACAGCAAGATTTTGAATCAGATAACGTTGAGGAACTGTACCTCAACGCTGAAGTGTGATTTGGTATAGATTGGTATAAAGCACAAACCAACACCGACATGAAGTCTGTGTTGGGAACAACTTTTAGTTTCCTTAATCCTACTTAGCTCTCATGTCTAAAATAGGCATATTTTCACCACCCAACATTGTTGCTGGCAGCTTTCCGTCCCAGTTTTGAGCTTCGGTCAGTTTAATGATTAATGGGTTATCTCCTAGAGCTTTGGCCTTTGCATTAATCGCTTCTGCTTCAGCAAAACCTTTTAATTTAATCGCCTTTGCTTCAGCTATAGCGATAAGCTCAATACCATCAGCTTCGGCTTTTGCCGTATTTACGGCTCTTTGAGCTTCTAAGTTTTGCCTAGCCAGTTTATGTTTCTCGGCAGCTGCTAAGTTTTTCTCAGTCTGCTTTGTTTCGATTGAGGTAAGGTATTTTTTTGGTAGGGCTATATTTTCAATCTGTATATTATCTACGCTTACTGGAAACGCGGCCATTTCTTCAATTAAATTGGATTCAATCGCCTGAATAGCACTCGCTCTATCTTGAATTAACTGCTCTGCATCATACTTAGGAATAACATCCTTAGTTGCCGACCTAAATCTAGGGTCAAGAATACGAGCTTCAAACTGCGGAAGACCGCCATACTGTCTAAAAAGATCTAACGCTGCAGATTTATCTACCGTCCAGTTAACGGATACGACGACAGTAACTGGCATCTGCTCCTTTGTACTAGAGCCCATTTTCTCTTCATTCTTGCGTGTTCGAACTTCAATTTCTTCAACGCTGTCGATAAACGGGACTTTGAAGTGTAAGCCTGGGCTTACCTGTGTTTTAGCTTCACTAAAGCGCTTAACAATACCAATGTGCCCCTCATTAACAGTATAAACTGAACTAAAGAGAACAAAAGCAACAGTAATTCCGGCACCTACCTTTTTAATAGGTAAGTTAAATTTCTTCATGTCTACAGCTTGTTTCATGTTTTTGACCAACCAACTTATTATATGTGTCAATAATTAATATCAATCCTAACGCCCGTAAGAAGGTGAGCCCCACAGAACTAACCAAGTACACGGTACTCTTACTGTAACCACCGAGCGTAACCGCCGAGCGTAACGCATCATATTAATCCTTATTTTTTATTACTTGCCTGCTTTATATTCCATCACGAGTCTTACTATTCCATCGAGTTCCTCGCGTTCGTTTGACGAATATAACCCAGACTCTACAACACCAACGTCATCGTTATTGAAAACACCGACACGTAACTCATATTTTTTGGTTAAAAGGTATCCAACGATACCAATTATGGAAAACACACCAATACCAGCAAGTGGACGATAAAGGAAAATAGGTAAACTAAACACAACCGCAATAAAGAACGACCTTGTGATTTTACTTTTAATGTCATGCTCTTTAACGTAGATATTTTCTAACGTATTAAGCTTAAGAGGCTTTGGGCTCTTCCTTGTTACAATCGAATCAGACTCAAGCCAAATATTCTTTTTGCCACTTCCCATTACTCCTCCATAAAGCCAACCAACTTAAAATACGATAAACCTATCTTTAACAACACCTTACCAGTCAAAATTTGCAAGGTAAATAGTTATCGCGATTAATTCTCATTATCATAATTAATGTCGATTCATAATTTGATGGTGACTTTAACCTAGCCGAAAGGCATCGAAAATAAAGAGAATGGCACTTTCTAAATCAGAGGGGATGTGACGATGAAAGAAGCAGGAAAATGGCTAAATGATTAATAAGATTGTTATCGCTACCTTGTTTAGGCCTCACTCGCCTTGAGAGAACGTCAAAGCGATGTGCCTTTCAAATGCAATCGTACAATTTACTTAATAAAGAGGCTTCGGGCTTATTCAACACTCAGGATTTAGTGTTGGCTAAGCAACACCTTAATCATTATTTGTTAGGGAACTGACTTCATGTCTACGCAGCTAAATACGTTGTTATTATGGCGGTAACAACACCTACAACAATACCAGTAGCTAATGCAGTCAACCTGTCATTTCTACGAGTTCGATAGTTAGCTAAATACATACAACCTTTTGCTGATAAAGCAAACTTCTGTTCGCTTAACTTTTGTCCACTGCCCATTGCGGTAAACTCCCTGTCGCCATCAGAGGCTTTCTTCTCGGCGCTATGGCAAGCATAAAATTCTCGAGCAAGTAATTGTTCTTTCAGTTGAACTTGCTCTCTTTTTTCAAAATACTCATCATCTAATAAATCATTAGCTACCAGAAATGCAATAGGATAAAAATCTCGATGATCATTATGTTTTTTAGTAATCAATTTCGATAATTCAAACAGTGATACTTCACCGTTTTTATCTATCTCTTTCAATAGTCTAATTACTATATTACTCACAAGGTACCCCTAAAGTTCCCTAACGAATGACATGGATTCCCCCTTCCTAGGATCTGCCACACTTATGTGGTACTTAATTGCACCGGAGGCACCATGTCTGATTATTCTTATTTCTGCGGAATCGACCTAGCTAAAAACCACTTTAGTCCTCATGCCGTAGACCAAAATGGTAAGGTCATACTTCATAAGTCGGCAACTCGCTCTAAACTACTGACTAAAATAGAAAATATGCCACTGATGCGTAGATCCACATGATGACACAATCTTATCTTGGCCTCGTTCGCCTTAATAAAACCCCAAAGCGATGTGCCCTTCAAATGTAATTGTACAATTTACTTAATAAAGAGGCTTCGGGCTTGTTCAACACTCGGAATTTAGTGTTGTCTGCGCAACACCTTAATCCTTATTTGTTATGCCTTTCTTCCAAGTTCAGAATTTTGACCCAACTTACTGCTAAAAACGAACATACAACTAACTAAAATACCGATCTCGAAAAGCCGACATAGAAAAGATGCTGTCTTAAACACCAGACCAGATTCCATCCAAGGCATCACTATTTCGATTAGCACAGCGGCTAAAACCAAAGTATACCCAATGCGTTGATGCCATTTACCTAACACTGGAGAAAAATGGTGGAAAGCTAACAAATAGAGCACCGAAAATAAAGGCATTATAAACCAGGTGAAATACTCAAGAATTTCAATCAACGAGCTACCACCTTCGCCCAAAACCGTCATTAGAATCGGAATAATAAAATTGAGTAGCATGTAAAGAAACGGATATATAAGAATACCCAAGGCAAGATACCGAACTGATTTTTTAACTCTTATTTCCACTTGTACCGCCTTCTCAAGTTGGAGTAACGCATAACGCTTAAGTATTTATCCGCTGTCGTAGCACAATAGATAAATACCTGTTGGACTTGGCCGCTTCTATCTATGAAATTTGCTTTAAAGCGTACCTACGTTCGATTTTTATAGCTAGCAGAGGAAAACTGCAAGCCGTTCACCTTCCACTTCTAGCTACCAATTTGTCTACAGAGACTATACCCGTTGCATAATTTTTTTAAAAGCGAACAATGCCTCTCTCTCGCCATAACACAGCGATAGTTTTATGCATTATAATCAAGCAACTAGGTCACTCTGTATCCCCCTACTTCGCCATAGCACTCAAAAACTCGGCTTCGAACTCTTCATCGGCTTCTCGGGTTAGGCACTCCACCAGCCAGTCGATGCTTTGAT
>NZ_JBGONU010000034.1:0-38421 GCF_041439295.1 Vibrio sp. 1F253
GCACGCTGGGTTCTTAGGAGAGCGGCACCTGGTAACAGGTGTCGCTTATCCGACCATTATAAGCCAGAGGAAATACTCATTCACATACTGTTCATGTGCGTTTCCCCTACCAAATCTAATCCGATGAAAGAAGATAAGACCATGCTCATTTGGAGTGTAAGCAGGCTGGAAATCGCATTGCTCCGAAGCCGAAGAAGTTATACGGAAACTTTCGGCAATTTCTGAAGTTCACATCCTAGTCTCTAAGCAATACGGGCATTAGATTGAACGTGAGTATAATTAGCGTTACCATTGATTGCATATAAATACGGAAAAAACCGTCGATAAAACGTTAGCCGTACAAAGTCCACGGAACAAATGTGTCTATGGTATTATTAGCGTTATCAGACATTAGCTTCTACTATCAATGCTTACTCAGACTATCGAAGAACTCAAAAAAGCTACACCTCTTAAAGTTATTTCTATCATTTCAGATTTTGCAACGATACTCGGTGTTTCGGTCGGTACGTTAGTTGCCGGACCTTTGCTGGGTGAGTTGACCGGAAAGGGGTTTGAACTTTCAGACTTTTTATGGGCTGTATTCTTCTACTTTTTATTCATTTCATTGTTCGCTTTCGGTTTTACTGGGCTAATAAAACAGTCTATTCACCGTATCAAGAATAAACGCTACCTGAGTGGCATTTTGTCGTTAGCAGGCACATTACTTTTTGTTACGTTGACAATAAATTTCTTCCCTAATTTGACAAACCTATTTGGTAATGTTTCAGGTAGTCGTTATCTGCTTCCACCTAAGCCAAGTTTAGTCAACGCACAATTGAATTCTTTGAAGTTCGAAAAGAAAGGGGAAATTCTTTTCTTGAAAGGCAATATTAAATTTGATGAAACGGCGGATCCTAATGACTATACCGTAGCTCTCTACATTATGAATGAAGAAACAGGGGAGTATGAATATAGTTATTTTGGACTAAATAAAACTTACGCTCTATTAAATTCAAATGGAGACTTCACAATGCCAAAGGTGCCGCCACGCTCCAAAGAAAGCGCATATATCGCAGTTTATTTGTTAGCTGACAAGCAAGGTGGCATGGGCAGTGAGTTTCCAAACAAACTTACGCAAATTCCAGCTAAGAGTATGGACCAGTTAGGAGCTACGGCGTTCAGAGTCCCATAATATCTGGCTAACAAATAAGGATTAAGCGTTGCGTAGCCAACGTTAAATCCCAAGTGTGAACAAGCCCGAGCCTCTATATAAGTAAGTTGTGCGATCTGCACGTCATTCAAGTGTGAGAGTAGTTAATTGAAATATCGAAACTTTTTGAGTCAGAATTTTTGGCTATGGTTTGTTCCTTGGAATGGGCTGTTTATTTTCAGTTTATGCCTGCTCTTAAACGATGTAGAGCTTGGTAAGTTTCTTCTATCATTTGCAGGCACTAGCTTGATCGCTTTGCTCACAGCAATGGCAGCTTTCAATAATATGGACGTAAATGAAAAGAAGAAAAGAGCGAGAGATGAATATTTAGCATACGTAGATTTGCTACAGATCGTATGTGAACGTTACTATCTTCTTCGAAACCTAATTGGTCATTCTAATCGAAACAATCATATTGACTGGTTTTGTCGAGGGTTATTTACGCCATATATAGTTCCAGTTACTGACTTTAAAAGCGCAGATTTCGGACGTTTTTATTTTCTTTCCAGAAAGATGACAGATAAGCATACTGTTGGTACTGAGGTTGAAGAAAGTCAGCAAGCCTTTAATACTGTTTATTACACTCAACTGGAAGGTAACTTAAAGGCTATATTAAGTTCAATTCAGCGTAGAAATGATCTTTATGAAAGGAAAATATTTCCTGTACTGACAACCTTAAAGTATATTGGGCAAGGCTCTCACTCCATTCAAGCGAATGATTTCGAAAATGATTTATCATATTTTGAGTTTACTAACTTTCTTCAGTTCTCCGAAGAAATTAATAAGCATTTGTGTGAACTAATCCAAGATTATAAAAAAATAGCAGAAACATTGGCAAATGAAGCACGAGAGCTATTCGATGAAGAAATACTTGCAGAAAATGGTGGCTTTACATCTGTGCATTTTCCAGAAGAAAAACAACCAGTGTATATTCCTTTATCGGAGCAGCAGCTAACACTACTCAATGCTTCGAATTATCCTTCAAGAAGCTATAGAGATCGCAATCAAGTCGCCTTTGAGTTTGTGAGTGAGAGAGTATAAACAAGTATTTAAGGCTTCAAGATACTTTTCCTAACCCTAATAGAGCACGTTAGCCCCCTTACTTTAACGTGCTTTTGTCCAATTCCGTGCTAGCAGGTACCAGGGTATTCCGTGATTGTTAGGTTCGATGAAGGGATAAAGCCTTCATCGAACTTAAGTATGTTTTGAAAATGTGATTAAAAAGGCTGAGTCAGTAATCTGCTCAGCCTTTAATTCATTCGTTGTTCTATACAGCCTATTCCATTAAAGGTAACGGCTTCTTAAATGATCTTTGAAGTATTGCGCATTCAAGGTTTCACCCGTTGCGCCTTTCACCAAATCATCGGTGCTCAGCAGGCTGCCCTTGCTCCAAATATTCGATTCTAACCAAGTGAAGATAGGTGATAGATCACCACTTTCAATCACAGAGTTCACATCCACCGTTTTCTTCATTGAAGCCATGAATTGAGCCGCGTACATCGCACCTAGTGTGTAAGATGGGAAGTAACCAAATGCGCCGTCTGTCCAGTGAATATCCTGCATACAACCGTTAGTGAAATTACCTAGAGTGCTTAAGCCAAGGTATGACTGCATCTTGGTATTCCATAACTCTGGAACGTCGGTGTGTTTGATCTTGCCGTTGATCAAGTCACGCTCAATCTCGTAACGTAAAATCACGTGCGCTGGGTAGGTCAGCTCATCGGCATCAACACGGATGAAGTCTTTCTTCACGCGAGTGTAGATCTTCTGGAAGTTTTCTTTCTCAAACTCTGAGCCTGAGAATTGTTGACCAGCCAAGTTCGCTAAGTGTCCGATGAACGGGTCACTGCGGCCAACTTGCATCTCGAAGAATAAAGATTGAGATTCATGGATGCCCATCGAGCGCGCTTCACCCGCCGGTTGTCCTGCTAGGTGCTTTGGTAAGCCCTGTTCGTAACGTGCGTGCCCTGTTTCATGCACAATACCCATTAAGCTTTGAACAAATTCCGCTTCGTCGTATCGGGTTGTGATACGCACGTCTGAAGGAACGCCGCCACAGAATGGGTGGACACTTTCATCCAATCGGCCGTGTTCGAAATCGAACTGAAGCAGCTTCATGACTTCTAAACCCAGTGCTTTTTGTTTCTCGGTCGAATAGATGCCAGATGGCGCATTAAATTGCTCGCTCGACTGCTTTTCGATCACTTCATCAATCAGGTTTGGCAGCCAAGTTTTAACGTCTGCAAACAAGGTATCAAGCGAAGCAGAGCTAGTACCCGGTTCATAGATATCCAGCATGGCATCATAAGGCGTTAGATTGGCTGCGTCTGCGCGAATCTGCGCTTCTTCACGAGATAGCTCAACCACTTCACGCCAGTTCTTTTCGAATCCAACCCAGTCGTTGTTACCACGTTGGCTGCGCCATGCATGTTCACATTTTGAACCCGCTAGAGATTTCGCTTCCACCAGTTTTTCTGGAAGTAGGTTAGCTTGTTGCCACTGGCGTTTAATTTCGCGCAGAGACGATTGTTGTTCGTTGTTCAGCGCTTCGTTTTCAGCGTCTGCAATCCAATCTCCAAGTTGTGGTTGCGTCATCAACCCGTGAATATGAACTGAAAGCTCGGCCATCGCTTCGCTACGTGCTTGGTTACCACCTGCAGGCATCATTGAAGCTTGGTCCCAACCACAAATCGAGGCTAGGTGTTGAAAGCGTGAACATTTTTGAGAGTGCTCGACTAGTTTTTTGAATGCGCTCATTTGACTACTCTTAATTTGGTTTCTGTAAATGATCCTTAGGACTGCGTCAGCGTTAAGGTTCATCTCTCATGTACTTTGATTAGGGCTCTACTTTTAAAAGACGCTGACCTTCGGAGTCGAAGATATAGCGAGAAAAGCATGAGGCGGTACGATGCCTTGAATTTACTATTTCTTAACAAATTAAACTGTTCTATTGTGCACAAAATCAGTGAGTTGTATAGCTGGTGGCAATTGTTGCTTGCGAATTGTTCAGATACACGGTATTGATGATAGATCGCTGAACAAGAATGACAATGATATGGATATTTTGAACTTTGAGGCATTTCTAATTGCCATCACTATTTTAACGCTAACGCCGGGTTTAGATACGGCATTGGTAATTCGCAACACGAGCCGTTCTGGCTTGGCTGACGGTTGTATGACGAGCTTTGGTATTTGTAGCGGCTTATATGTACACGCGTTTTTCTCTGCTGTGGGTATTTCTGCAATCCTCGCTCAATCAGCTGAACTTTTTCAAGCCGTTAAGATGGTGGGTGCGGTTTACCTGATCTGGCTTGGCTTAAGCAGTTTACGAGCTTTGATGAAAAACGGTGGCGGTTTGAAGGTGGGTGAACAAGCACAGCAGGCTTACAGTGCTAAGCGTTCTTTGCGTGAAGGCTTTTTATCTAATGTGCTGAACCCAAAAACGGCAGTTTTCTATTTGGCCTTTTTACCTCAATTCGTAAACCCTGAAGGATCACCATTATTGCAATCTATGTTGATGGCTTCGGTGCACTTTATGATTGCGATGGTGTGGCAATGCGGTTTGGCAGGGGCACTTAACTCGGCTAAAAACTTGCTTAAGAATGCGAGTTTTATGAAGTGGATGGAAGGCGTGACGGGCATGGTGCTGGTGGGGCTGGGTGTGAAGCTTTTAATGGAAGAACCTAGCTAAGCCATAGGAATCTAAGTCATTGGTAGCTAAGATTGGAATCATAATAAAACGCCCGCACATCATTGCGGGCGTTTTTGATCGCTCAATTCTAATACCAATCACAGTAAGTAAGTGATCAAAAATAGCGTAGAAAAAAAGCTTGAGAACGAGGCGGGATTTTTCGATAAGTAGTTATTCTACAATCAAAAATTCTAACGAAGTTATCGAGTTTTTTAACAAGCTAGGGTGAACAGTTATTTACTACGATTGGTATAAAGTAGCGGTAATCTATTTACGACTCGAGTAGTACCGTCGCCACCGCATAATGGCGCTCATCAGAGATAGTCAGGTGAATTGACTTTGTACCACTCGCATCTGCGATTTCACGCGCTTTTTTATGCAGGCTTAGAACTGGCTTGCCATGCTCATCGTTTGAAATCTCGAAGTCGTGGAAGGTCACACCAAGAGCGATGCCTGTGCCTAATGCCTTAGACGCCGCCTCTTTTGCAGCAAAACGCTTTGCAAGATAACGCCCTTTTTGCTTAAGTTGCTGGAATACTTCAAATTCAGAATCGGTCAAAATACGCTGAGCGAAAGCCTCACCACTTCGTGATAATGCCTTTTCAACACGTTCAATTTCTGCGATATCTGTACCTAATCCAACAACAGCCATGTTTACCCTACTACCAACTTCTATCTATTAACTTTTCGATTCTACTGATTAACCGCTTAACGCTTACAACTAAACGAATGCCGAGTTAAAGAACTAAGCGTTGTTGCGCGCTGTTTCCATCACGGCTTTCATGTCTGCAACGGCTTTATTCAAACCATCAAAGACTGCGCGGCCCATGATCGAGTGACCGATGTTCAACTCGTAAATCTCAGGAAGTGCCGCAATCGGCGCTACGTTATGGTAAGTCAGACCATGACCCGCATTGACGGTAATACCAAGGTCGTCTGCGTAGCTTGCACCTGCAGCAATCTTTTTAAGCTCGTCTTGTTGGTCTTCTTCAGTTTTAGCATCAGCATAGTGGCCAGTGTGCAGTTCAATGAACGGTGCGCCACACGCTTTCGCAGCATCGATTTGCTCACGATCGGCATCGATAAACAGAGATACTTTGATACCCGCAGCCGACAATTTTTCGGTCGCCGCTTTGATCTTTTCAAGTTGACCAACCACGTCCAAGCCACCTTCCGTCGTCAGCTCTTCACGCTTTTCTGGAACCAGACAAACGAACTCAGGATTAGTATCGAGTGCAATTTGAACCATCTCGTCCGTTACGGCCATCTCTAAGTTCATGCGAGTCTGGATTGTCTCAGCAAGAATACGTACATCGCGATCAACAATATGACGGCGATCTTCACGCAAGTGAATCGTAATGCCGTCAGCACCCGCACGTTCAGCAATTTCAGCTGCGTGTACTGGGTCTGGATATTTAGTACCACGTGCATTACGTAGAGTTGCAATATGGTCGATATTAACGCCTAAAAGGATTGAGCTCATTTTCCAATACTCCGTGCTCTAGAGAGGGCTATTGTTGGCATAAATAGCTCTCTACTTTTTAATGGTTTGCCGCCAAGATACGGCTTTAAGGCTATGCGTGTAAAGCGTTTTGCCGCTTTTAACTGCTCTTTAGTGATAAACCTACGCTCACTGATTGCGATAAGTTCATCGCCCATAAAAGTCAGGTTATCTCGACGCACCGAAGCGATGAAGCCTTTCTGCTCTCGATAGCGATAAGTCATGCTCGGATCAATCGCTTCGCCAGTGCCCGCGCAGTGTAAAAAGTCGACGCCATACCCCATAGCGGAGAGTAGAGCCAATTCAAAACGACGTAGCGCTGGCTCAGGGTTCTCATTATGAGCGAGTTCTGTTAAGGCATGAAGATAGTCATGAAAAAATGCGGGCATGGCCACTTCGGCCATCAACACTCGCCCAACTAATTCATTAACGTACATTGCTGAATACAGATTAATGCCAGCAAGAGGAAGCCCCAAGCTGATCGGTTCAGCTTGGCGCAACGTTTTCATTGAACCATTGCCAGACCACTTAAGCAGTAGCGGCGTAAAAGGTTGCAATGCACCTTTCAAATTAGAACGCTTACTCCGCGCACCTTTAGACATCAACGTCACCCGACCGTACTCTTCGCTGAAGACGTCCAGAATCAGGCTCGACTCACTGTATGGTCGACGGTGCAACACAAAGCATCGCTGTAACCCTTCGCTCAATCACTTACCCTTCTTACAGATACAAAAAGAGAGAGTTCGCACTCTCTCTTGTATTTATATTCAATTCAACTTTCTTAATATCAGAAAGTGACGTTCAATATATTATAGATCGTCGATGTAGCCTAACGAGCGAAGTGCACGCTCATCGTCAGCCCAACCAGACTTAACTTTAACCCAAGTCTCTAGGTAAACCTTACGACCGAACAGTTCTTCCATGTCGATACGAGCTTCACGACCAATCGTTTTGATCTTCTCGCCCGCTTTACCAATTACCATCTTCTTCTGACCAGTACGTTCAACAAGAATCAAAGCATTGATGTGGAAACCATCGTTATCTGGGTTGTAATCAAAACGCTCGATCTCAACCGTTACTGAGTAAGGTAGCTCTTCGCCTGTGAATCGCATCAGTTTTTCACGGATGATTTCAGAGGCCATAAAGCGCTGTGAGCGATCCGTTACGTACTCTTCAGGGAAGTGGTGCGTCGCTTTTGGTAAAGAATTACGAACGTGCTTACGCAGTACATCGATATTCTTACCTTGCTTCGCTGAGATTGGCACAACATCAAGGAAGTCCATCTTCTTAGACACTTCCATCATATGTTGCATCACGTCTGTACGGTCTTGAACGTTATCTACTTTGTTAATACAAAGGACAACTGGGAAATCTGTTTTTCTCAGCTTATTCAGTACCATCTCATCGTCGTCAGTCCAGTGAGTACCGTCAACAAGGAAGAATACTAGATTCACATCGCTCAGTGAGCTGTTCGCCGCACGGTTCATCAAACGGTTAATTGCACGCTTTTCTTCAATATGAAGTCCAGGAGTATCAACGTAGATCGCTTGGTAATCGCCTTCAGTTTCTACGCCCATAATACGGTGGCGTGTCGTCTGAGGTTTACGTGATGTGATCGAGATTTTCTGACCCAAAATATGGTTCAGAAGCGTCGATTTACCTACGTTTGGTCGACCCACGATAGCGATGAAGCCACAGTGTTGGTTTTCCGGTAGGCCCGTTTTTTTGCTATCAGATGAAAAGAATGCATCGATATCGAAATCTTGATTGTTATCAGACATTGCTTAGTTGCTCTAATGCTGTTTCAGCAGCCGCTTGTTCTGCCTTGCGGCGGCTAGTGCCTTTACCGATAACAGGTTTATCCACACCTGCCACTTCACACTCAACCGTAAACTCTTGGTTGTGTGCTTCACCTTTAATATTAGTCACTGTGTAGACAGGTAGGGGATTTCTTCGACCTTGTAAAAACTCTTGTAAGCGAGTTTTTGGATCTTTTTGAGATACACCAGGCTGAATAGACTCTAGGCGAGATTGGTACCAGCTTAAAATAATACGGCGAACAACCTCGGTATCACTATCTAAATAGACAGCGCCGATGATCGCTTCAACCGCATCCGCTAGAATAGAATCACGACGGAAACCGCCACTCTTCAACTCACCTGGACCTAATTTTAAGTAATCTCCTAGTTCGAATTCACGACCTAGTTCTGCCAATGTATGACCACGTACTAATGTTGCGCGCATGCGGCTCATATCACCTTCGTTTACCTTAGGGAAACGGTGGTAAAGATCATCAGCGATAACAAAACTTAAAATTGAATCGCCCAGAAACTCAAGACGTTCGTTATGTTTACCTGCGGCACTGCGGTGAGTCAGCGCCAAATGGATAAGATCGGCATCATTAAACTGATAGCCAATCTTTCTCTCTAGTTTATCAATTGGAGAATTCATGCTCTCTCGATGTGTTATGTGATCGATTAATGAATCCCACCGATGCGATTAAAACGCACACCAGTAGGAATCCATGTTGGAAGTACACTGTCTGAACCACGTTCGAATTCGAAGCTGATCCAAATAGCAACGGCCTTACCAACAAGGTTTGCTTCAGGGACAAAGCCCCAGTAACGGCTGTCAGCACTGTTGTCACGGTTATCACCCATAACAAAGTATTGGCCTTCTGGAACGATCCACTCGTTAACACCATTGCGAGGTTGATATGCTTGCACACGATCACGGCGTAATGGGTTAACTAAGATTTGGTGCTCCACGTCACCCAGTTGTTCATTCAACTGAATTAGAGGCACACCATCTTGAATAAATTGGCTTTCTTCAACGTTACTCAACTTCACTGGTTTACAGTTACTGCCACCCTTCGCTTGAATGCAGATTTCTTTATCGCTGCTGTAGCGAATGGTATCACCCGGCATACCAATAACACGCTTGATGTAGTCGATATTCGGCTGAGGTGGGTATTTGAATACGATTGAATCACCACGTTCTGGTTTGCCTGTTTCTACCAATTGAGTGCGCCATACAGGATCTTTTAGACCATAAGCGTATTTTTCTACCAAGATGAAATCACCAACCAATAGTGTTGGCATCATCGAGCCAGATGGAATTTGAAACGGTTCATAAATAAATGAACGCAAAACCAAAACAAATGCAATTACAGGGAAAATGGACACACTGTTCTCAACCCACCAAGGCTGAGCCGTAACTTTTGCGCTGGTTGCAGCGTCTAGGCCATTCGACTGTGCTTCAACGTCAGCCAGTTTTTGTTGGCGCTTCTTCGCCCACACAAACTTTTCCAACGCCCATACAATGCCGGTCACTAGAGTTACGATCACTAAGATAAGCGAAAATGTATTAGCCATTGATATCCCTTAAATTTCATTTCTTTAAAAATAACGAAAGTGAAAGAGTATAACCCTTTCACTCTGCTTAATATTTCTAATCCGTATCAATCATGCTGACTAAATGCTGGGGAGATTACGCAGGAAAAATCGTTTAGTTCGAGGCGCAAAGTGCAGTGACTAGTGGGCCTAATTGCAATCTTTGCAACAAAGAAATAAACGATTTTAACCAGTAATGTTCAGCAGATAGTTAGTGCGATTGATACCTAGTCTTTGCCAACATGAAGGATTGCTAAGAATGCCTCTTGAGGCAGTTCAACGTTACCGATCTGCTTCATACGCTTCTTACCTTCTTTTTGTTTCTTAAGAAGTTTCTTCTTACGACTGATATCACCACCGTAACATTTTGCGATTACGTTCTTACGCAGTTGTTTCACTGTAGAACGAGCAATAATGTGGTTACCAATCGCGGCTTGAATCGCGATATCAAACATCTGGCGAGGGATGAATTCTTTCATCTTCTCAACCAGTAGACGACCACGAGACTGGGCAATATCTTTGTGTGTAATGATCGCCAGTGCATCAACCGTTTCACCATTCAACAATACATCTACACGTACCATGTTTGATGCTTCGTAACGTTGGAAGTTGTAATCCAATGATGCGTACCCGCGAGACGTTGACTTCAGACGGTCGAAGAAGTCTAGAACCACCTCAGCCATTGGAAGATCGTATGTCACAGCAACTTGGTTACCGTGATAAACCATGTCGACTTGCACGCCACGCTTCTCAACACACAGTGTGATCACGTTGCCTAGGTAATCCGAAGGTACCAGAATATTACAGCGAGCAATCGGTTCACGAATTTCTTCTAAGTCATTAATAGCAGGCAGTTTAGCCGGGCTATCAACATAGAGAATTGTGCCATCCGTTTTTACAACTTCGTACACTACGGTTGGTGCCGTTGTGATTAGGTCTAGGTCGTATTCACGCTCTAAACGCTCTTGGATGATCTCCATGTGAAGCATTCCTAAGAAGCCACAACGGAAACCAAAGCCAAGTGCTGCTGAACTTTCTGGTTCGTAAAATAGTGATGCATCGTTCAGGCTTAGTTTGCCTAGTGCGTCACGGAAGTTTTCGTAGTCATCAGACGATACTGGGAATAGACCTGCGTATACCTGAGGCTTCACTTTTTGGAAACCAGGTAGACGTTCTGTGCTGCCGCCTTTTGCAAGCGTCAACGTATCACCAACAGGTGCGCCAAGGATGTCTTTAATACCACAAACAACCCAGCCAACTTCGCCAGTATTTAGCTCAGTTGTGTCGATTTGCTTAGGTGTGAAGATACCTAGACGGTCAACACCCCAAACTTGGTCTGTCGACATTACTTTAATCTTGTCGTTCTTCTTCAGCTTACCGTTCTTGATACGAACCAAAGAAACAACGCCTAAGTAGTTATCGAACCAAGAGTCAATGATCAGAGCTTGTAGTGGCGCTTCTGGATCACCTTCCGGTGGCGGGATAGCCGTTACGATGTTTTCAAGAACGTCATCAACACCGATACCGGTTTTTGCAGAACAACGCGTCGCTTCCATCGCATCGATACCAACGATCTCTTCGATTTCTTCAGCAACTCGTTCAGGTTCAGCAGCAGGTAAGTCAATCTTGTTCAAGATTGGCACTACTTCCAGTTCCATTTCGATCGCGGTGTAACAGTTTGCTAGAGTTTGAGCTTCAACACCTTGGCCGGCATCCACTACAAGAAGCGCGCCTTCACAAGCGGCTAGAGAGCGAGATACTTCATAAGAGAAGTCTACGTGTCCAGGGGTATCGATAAAGTTAAGTTGGTAAGTTTCACCATCTTTAGCTTTGTAATCTAAAGTCACACTCTGCGCTTTAATTGTAATACCACGCTCGCGTTCTATATCCATAGAATCGAGGACTTGAGCTGCCATCTCACGTTCACTTAACCCTCCACAAACTTGGATTAAGCGGTCAGAAAGGGTCGACTTACCGTGGTCGATGTGGGCGATAATCGAAAAATTACGAATGTGCTTCATAGGCTTGGTGTGACTAAACTCTTTGAATAGGGATAATAAGAAAGCCGCAACGCGTCCAATCTACAGTCAGCATTGGTGGCGGCATTTCAATCAAGTTGGCAGATTCTACCCAATTTAAGGGCAATAAGCATCATAAATTAGATGAGAGACTTGCCTAGGATTCTAATCAAGACAACTTCTTGCTTGGATTTGTCTTCCATTGGTTTAGCTAAGCGCTTCGCCAAACCAATACCACCAGCAGTAAACAGCGCTGCAGTTAAGATAACAATGCCCTCGCCCCCTTGGAGTAAGGGTTGTAACAAGAGTTGTCCAAAACCAGCACCAACCATCAACATGAAAAGCGGGATAAGATAAACAATAGCCGCAGACTGAAGTAGGCTTTTTTCTGGAAAGCCAATTTCTACGATCTGGCCTGCTTTAACTAAGCTTTGGGTTTTAAGCTGCCAAAACAAGGATTTATTGCCAACAGCCTTGGTCACAATACCCGTTCCGCAGCTTTTTTGAGATGAGCAGCTACTGCAACTGGTTTGTTGTTCGCAGCTCAGTTGAACAAAATATTGCTTACCTTTTTGTTCGACTGAGCTAACGGTTGCCAACGCAGTCATCATTGCGCTGGTGCCGGTTTATTGAACGTGACGGATTGAGCGATACGCTTGGCCGTTGCTGGCGGAATATCACCAACCACAGAGATTTCTTTGTCGCCAATCACTAAGCTGTGCAAGGTTCTTCGCCCTTGGCGTACCAGCTGTCCTTTCAATGAATGTTCGTCTTTATCGGCGATATAAACCGAAAAGCTAAATAATCCATCACTGAAAAGCTGGCTTTCAACCATTTTCTCGGTCGCAGCCATTTGGTAACGGCTGAGTTCTTTCGATTTAAATCCTTCTGGTACCCACGAGGCTTGCCAGTCGGTCTCACTCACCAAGCCTTCTGGCAATGACAAAACCTTCGGCAATTTAGCTTGATTCAAGCCGCCCATTGCTTCTGCAATTTTATCGTTCACGACATAAGAGATAGTGCGGTACTGCTCAAGCACTTCGCCATCACGATCCAAAAGATCGGCACGCAAAGGAAGGTTGGTTTTCTCGTCGACCCAAACCACATAAGAGTATCGAAGGCCGTCTTTCGGCACGACGCGTAATACTTGCGTGGTACTGCCCGCCTCACGAGAACGCCCAACTTTTACAAAATCGTAGTATTGGTTGAGAGAATCGATATCTCGATTAATCATCGGAATGACAGGTGCAACCATGCTGCCAGACTGAATAGTAAATGGCTCTGTACCCGGTTCGATGTAGCTAACTTCATTGCCACGTCGAATAACCTCACGAACAGGGCCGCTTAGATAAACAAGGTGTGCAAGTTGTTGGTCGTCGTTAACTGCATGACGATAAAGCAGAGGTTCAATACTGCTCTTCTTTATCAATATGTAGGAGAGTTCGTAATTTAGATGCTGACTGGCCTCGTTCATTTGATGTAACAAGGCCTTTGCAGTGGTTTCCTCTGCAAAGGCTGTTGGAGACATCAAGCTGAACAGTGTCAGTGCACTGACCAGGATTTTCTTCATTCAATATCCGATTCTAGGCGTGCATCTTCCATTGGCGATGCATCACTGTTTAATCTTAGTTGTAGCTCATAATCTTCTAACAATGCATGAACGCGTTTGCGTTGCTCTTGCATGTTAGCTTCAGATGCAGGTCTCTCAACAGAGTCACGCGTTAAGCTTACTGGTTCCGCAGAACCTGCAAATGGAATCGTCTGGAGTACAGGCAACTGCTCTGGAGCTGCGGGATCGCTGCCGCCGTATTGCTGAACACCTAATACAACTGCTAATGAAACACACGCTGCCACGGCAACTTGTCCAAACTGTTGTAACCATGCAGGAAGCTGACGCTTCGCTTGCTGAGGTTTAGGCTGCTCTTCAATTGGAGCAACAGTAGGTTCAACATTCACTTGGTGCAGGTTCGACATTGAACCATGTGCAGGCTCATCATCAAGCGCTGCCGCTACACTGTTAGCAATGTTCCACTCTGGAGTTTCTGGCGCATCCCCACGCATAACATCACCAATTAAATGGTAACTCTGCCAGGTATCCATGCTTTCTTGATCAGATTCGAGATCTACTATGAGAGCTTTATCGATCGTTTCACCATCCATGAGTGCCGAAAGCTTTTCTTTATCAGCCATTATTTTCACCATAATTATTACAAGTTCTAGCGTTGTAAAAGAGGTTTAATTTTCTTTTCTACCGCTTCACGAGCTCGGAAAATACGCGAACGTACGGTTCCTACAGGGCAATCCATTACTTCTGCAATCTCTTCGTAGCTCAAACCTTCGAGCTCACGCAACGTCATTGCAGTTTTTAAGTCTTCGGGTAGCGCTTCAATCGCTCCAAAAACAACTTGTTTCAATTCGTTTGACAGCGTTAAGTTCTCAGGGTTCGATATTTCTTTTAACGCGCTGCCTGTTTCGTAATATTCTGCATCTTCTGCATCGACATCTGTTGCTGGCGGCCTGCGGCTCTGGGCAACAATATGATTTTTAGCGGTGTTCACGGCAATTCGGTACAACCATGTATAGAAAGCACTCTCACCACGAAAGTTAGGTATCGCGCGGTAAGCTTTAATAAAAGCTTCTTGTGCTACATCAGGTACATCACCGGAATTATTCACGTATCGAGAGATAAGATTACAAACTTTGTTTTGATACTTAACCACTAATAAGTTAAATGCCTGCTTATCTCCACTCTGAACTCGCTCAATCAACACTTGATCGGTTAGCTGCTCGTTCATTCGAGCGGGTACTCCTATTGTTATAACCCTTACCTTCACAGATATGGGTACTAATTATGCGAAATGTAGTATTGACACCACCGTCTACAAGAGCACTATTGTGACTAAGCCAAATACCGAAAGTTCCAACTTTCCTAAAATTATTTGCCATTATTGTTTCACAATGTGATGTAATAAAAATAGTTATCCCTATCAATTTGGGGAAACTTGAGCAAAAGCAATGGTATTGAGCAATTAAATATTTCTAGATAGCTGTCTATATATTGATTTTGTGTCGTGTTTTAGGATGACTAGGGAAAGATTATAACAGTCTTACCCAAACTCCTAAAACAAGACGAAGTCAATTGAGCATGGACAACTCGACTATAACCCGGGATTTAATAAGTTTTATGAACGCAAACCGTGAACATCAGTGTGATGTATTAGTGGTAGGAAGTGGTGCGGCAGGCTTGTCATTAGCCTTACGCGTAGCAGAACATGCAAAAGTAATTGTATTAAGCAAAGGACCACGCAGCGAAGGATCGACGTATTACGCACAAGGTGGTATTGCGGCGGTGTTCGATGAATCGGACAGTATTGAGTCTCATGTAGAAGATACTCAAATTGCTGGGGCTGGGTTATGCGAAGAAGATACAGTTCAATTCATTGCTGAAAATGCTAAAGAGTGTGTGCAATGGCTGATTGATGGTGGTGTTCCATTTGATAAAGATGAGAACAGCACAGAAGGCCAACCAAAATATCACCTCACTCGTGAGGGCGGCCACAGTCACCGCAGAATTCTGCACGCTGCCGATGCAACTGGCATGGCGATGCAAACCTCACTGCAAGATAACGTCAAGAATCACCCAAATATCGAGATCTTCGAGCGTCACAATGCGCTGGATTTAATCACTGAAGATAAGATAGGTGGTTCGAAAGACAAGGTTATCGGTGCCTATATTTGGAACCGTAACCAAGAACACGTTGAAACCGTGCGCGCTAAATTTGTTGTATTAGCAACAGGCGGCGCTTCAAAGGTTTACCAATACACCTCTAACCCAGATGTCTCTTCAGGTGATGGTATTGCTATCGCTTGGCGTGCGGGTTGTCGTGTGGCAAACCTTGAGTTCAACCAGTTCCACCCGACTTGCTTATTCCACCCAGAAGCGCGTAACTTCCTACTAACGGAAGCATTGCGTGGTGAAGGTGCCTATTTGCGTCGCCCAGATGGCTCTCGCTTTATGAAGGACTTCGATGAGCGCGGTGAATTGGCTCCACGCGATGTGGTTGCTCGTGCGATTGACTTTGAAATGAAGCGCTTAGGTGCTGACTGCATGTATGTTGATATCAGCCACAAACCTGAAGAATTCATCACGACGCATTTCCCAATGATCCATACTCGCTTGATGGATTTGGGGATTGATATGACCAAAGAACCGATTCCAATCGTACCGGCAGCTCACTACACTTGTGGTGGTGTCATGGTGAATAAGCAAGGTCAAACCGACTTAACTAACCTATATGCAATTGGCGAAGTGAGTTATACCGGCTTGCACGGTGCAAACCGTATGGCTTCAAACTCACTGCTTGAGTGTGTGGTATACGCGTGGGCAGCCGCAAAAGATATCGTTGAAAACATCGACCAATCTCAACTGTGCGCTGAACTTCCGGCATGGGATGAAAGCCAAGTCACCAACAGTGATGAAGAAGTGATCATTCAACACAACTGGCACGAGCTAAGACTGTTCATGTGGGATTACATGGGTATTGTTCGAACGGACAAACGCCTTGAACGTGCAATGCGCCGCATTCAGATGTTGCAGCAGGAAACTCATGAGTACTACAGCTACTTTAAGGTTTCAAATAACCTATTAGAACTGCGTAACTTACTACAAGTGGCTGAGTTGATGGTTCGCTGTGCAATGCAACGTAAAGAGAGCCGCGGCCTACACTACACGCTGGATTACCCAGAACTTGCTGAAGACAGCGGCCCAACCATTCTGACACCAGAGAAAAACCAGTCTTAATTTTTGGTCATGGAAAAAGACGACAGGGAGCCTAGCGCTCCCTTTCTTTTATCTTTGGTTCTTGTTTATCCAATGCTTTCGTTTATCAAACGGACTCGTTGTAAATGCGCCAAGAAGTGTCGATATTCACGTTCATTGCAACTATCTCGCCACAACAAGACTGAATATCCGCACTCAAACTGCAATTTAACGAAGAACTGCGCCCAGATCTTATCAACGGACTTAAGTGTGTAGGCTTGCTCATTGAGTCGAATCTCGCCATCTTCTTTATAGTCAAAGCATCCATGTGCTGTATTCAAGATTACATGATTGGCTTTAAACAAACTGAACACTAAAGCTAAACAATAGAGGGCAACAGCGAGTGGAATAGAAGAGAAAACGATGAAAAACAAAAGGCACCCAAAAACAGTGCCTTTTGCAAATAATGCGGAATACGAAGGGTTAAGCTGAAGCTTAACGAACCTTGCTGAGGTTATGCGCGACAATTTTATCAACCATTGAAGCATGGCCTAGGTTTTCACTGCGTCCGTGTCCCATTACCCAAGTAAACAGGTCTGGGTCATCACACTCTAATAGAGAAACAAACTCACGCTGCTCCTGCTCTTGCAATGAATCAAAACACTCTTCGAAAAATGGCATGATAACTACGTCAAGTTCCAACATGCCACGACGGCAACCCCATTTAATTCGTGCTTTCTGCTCTGCAGTGTACATTGGCTATCCTCACCTATAATTTTTCTTTCTCGGAGTGTAACAAGTCATACGCTCTGCAACTACTATGTGAGTCACAGTCCCTATCTAAGCTCACAAAAAAACCTAAGCTGACAAAGAAACAGAACCGGATTAACATAGAGCCAAATAAAATTCTTAGGAAAGATAAAATGGATTGGAAAAACACATTTCAGCCGCTCGCTCATACGCAAAATGAATCGCTTCCAGAACTGATGATGACACACGTGTCAGATTGGAGCGCAATTACCATGATAGGCGATGACAAAAAGTCGTACCTACAAGGTCAAGTTACGTGCGATGTCGTCACTCTTCCTAATGATGAATCTACATTAGGTGCGCATTGTGATGCGAAAGGAAAGGTATGGAGTATCTTTCGCTTGTTCCACCACAACGGTGGCTACGCACTCATGCAGCCTAAGTCTGCGATTGAAGTCGAATTAGTTGAAATCAAGAAATACGCTGTATTCTCTAAGGTTGATATCGAGCAAACGTCTGACGTTGTTATCGGTGTCATGGGCGCGTCCGCTGATCAATACATTGACTCGATTTCAGAAAGCCAAGGTAAAGTGCGTGTAATCTCTGGTGGCACCGCTGTTCAAGTCTCTGACAACCGCTGGGCTCTACTTGTTACGCAAGAAGCAGCAGAAGCCTTGGTATCAAGCAGCACTGCAGAAAAAGTATCAGAAGCGCTTTGGCAGTATCATGAAATTCTTGATGCTCAGCCGAACCTATCGAAAGCAGAGCAAAACGAACACATCCCTCAAGCACTCAACCTGCAAGCGATTGGCGGTATCAGCTTTTCAAAAGGCTGTTACACAGGTCAAGAAACAGTTGCTCGTGCTAAATACCGTGGCATGAACAAGCGTGAAATGCGCATTGTTTCAGGAACGAGTTCAGATGTATTGTCTCTAGAGAATACGATTGAACTAGAGCGCAGCGTAGGTGAGAACTGGCGCGGTGCAGGCCGACTATTAAACGTCTATCAATTTGCTGATAATCAGGCGATTGGTTTGATGGTGTTGCCAAACAACCTTGATGACGATGTTCAGCTTCGATTGACTGCGCAACCTGAGCAAATATGGAACATTCTGCCACTGCCTTACAGCCTTGACGAAGAGTAGCCACGTGGAAACACTGATTACACAATGGTTAGATCAACAGCAGGTGGACTATCGCCTGTTGGTGCAAAGCAAGCCAACCACCAGCATCGAAGAGACAGCGCAAGAACGAGGTATTAATGCCTCTCAAATGGTCAAGTGCATCCTGCTTAAGGATATGGGAAACCAGTATGCGTTGGCCTGTACTCCTGGCGATCGCTCTATCGATCCAAAGAAAGTACGCTCGGTACTGAATTGCCGTCGAATGACCTGCGTATCACTCGCTGATGTTGAAGCCATCACCGGCTTTAAAGCTGGATGTGTTGGGCCTATTGCTCTAAAGAGATACATGCCGATCATTTTTGATCCTTCCATTCAGAGCAACTCGACCGTTACCATTAGCTCGGGTGATCGAATGGCTGGCGTTGCGTTGGATCCCAATGATCTCATAGCACTATGTGCACCGATCGTCGCTGACATCAGTCGATGAACGTTTCGAACAGATCATGCTTCGCAAACTTCATTTTAATATTTCATTGAGTACATTTTTAGTGTGAACTTCGTCATAAGAAAAACACACCCACCTTAAATAGTTACTCAAAATAAAAGCATAAGTAGTCACAAGGTTGAATTTGCGTTATTGTAATTTTACTGACTAGCCTTTAAGCAAATCAGTACAAGTGAATCCACTGAGTAACATCAGTATCCACTTTTGTGTAATGCATCTGTGACTATTCGCCCGTTTTAGACGGGCTTTTTTTTGTTCAAAATTTACAATTTGATTACACAAACAAAAAAATTCCGCCTATTCTTATACTTGTAACATTAGCACTGCTTAATACCGGACAGGAAAGTTCGTAGCAGTTCACTACTCAGTACTATTTTGGGGAGGAGCTCACGTAAAAATAGATATTTACTGAAGAAAGTGCTTAGAACAGCACAAATATCTAATTAACGTCAACTCTACTGCATATTACTCCATGCTTATCACAATAATTATCTCGGAGTTTTTCTATAATATGCAGGCTAGGTAAATATAAGGATAATTAAAAATGAGACTGTTTAAGCGCTATACACCGAGTATGATTGCTAAACATGTAAGTCGACTTTTCAAAGGACGAATCTACATTTACGGCGTAGGTAAATTTGAGTTTGATAACGGTAAACTCGTACTACCAGACCGAGCAGAGAAGCGTCACTTCCAAACCGTGAAAGAAATAAATAGTGAAATCATGAAACTGCGCTGCGCGTACGCATGATCTGATAGTCTAAAGAATTAAAAACAAAAAGGGTTGGCATTATGCCAACCCTTTTTTCGTGTTCGTGATGTCGTCAATTGCTATCAACTTTAGCTACTGACCATCAACAGCAATCCATCTCACGCGACTATCGGTGTGCTACGGGGCGCTTAGCTAAATCCGGAAGATTGCCCGACAACCCCAGCGCTCGCTTCATTATCTCATCTTTCGCACCCGGTAATTGACCAGCAAGCTTCATACCGATACCACGAATTAGCTTCTTAGCCGGATTATCGCCTTCAAACAGATCTTTAAAGCCCTGCATTGAAGCAATCATTTTCGCCGCCTCAGCTTTTCTCCAGCGCTCATAGCCACGAAGGTTGCGCTTGGTGCCAATATCCTCACCAGAAGCCCATAGTGTTAACAGCTCTTGCGCTAAGCTTGCTGCGTCTAATAGACCAAGGTTCACGCCTTGCCCTGCTAATGGGTGAATAGTATGAGCAGCATCCCCCACCAAAGCGACACGCTCTACAGCAAAGTCACGTGCATAACGCATGCGCAGTGGGAAGGCAAAACGGTCACCAACCACTTCGCATAAACCAAGTTTTGAGTCGAACTCTGCCGTTAGCTGCTTATTAAAATCAGCATCCGACATTGATACAAGCTTCTCGGCACGATTAGGCTCCGTAGACCAAACTATCGAGCTCATTTTGCTTGGCTGCATTGGCAGGAACGCCAATGGGCCTTGAGGTGTAAATATTTGACGAGCAACGCTATGGTGCTGCTCTGAGGTTTTGATGTTCGCGACAATCGCACTGTGGCCGTAATCCCAATGAGTTAATGGGATATCTTGTTGCTTGCGAACCCAAGAGTTTGCACCGTCAGCTCCAACAACTAACTTTGCTGTCAGCGCTTGGCCGTTGTCTAACGTTAGCCATGCTTCGCTCTCACCAATCGCCATCGTTTTACACGTTGCAGGCATGTATAGGCTGACATTATCTTGCTTCTTAACCTGATCAAGCAGCGCTAATTGGATTACGCGGTTTTCTACAATATGGCCTAGGTTAGGCTGTGCTAAGCGTGTTGAGTCAAACTCAATGCGAGCAAAGCTGTCTTGTTCCCACACTTCCATCGCTTGGTAGGGCGCAGCACGTCTTTGTTCGATACCTTGCCATGCGCCTAGATTGCGAAGAATCACTTCACTCGAGCGGCTCAATGCCGACACACGCACATCAGGCAATTCGCTAAGCCCTTCGCTAGGCGCTCTGCCTTCAATCACCGCAATCCTTAGATCGCTGTCTTTCAGTGCAGCCGCAAGCGCTAGGCCAACCATGCCACCGCCAACAATCGCGATATCAACACTTTGCATCATTATTTATTACCTTATCTTTCTACTAGGCCAAGCGTATGACGCAAAAGTGGACCTTTAAGTGGTGGAAGGTTATCAATTACGGCTAACCCAAGGTTTCGCCCAATACGAGCGGTCAAAAAATCGTTTGAGAACAGATGAACTAGGCTTGAAGTCAACGTAATCGTCGTGTCTCTGTCTTGTTCTCTGCGCTTTCTAAAGTTAACAAGACCTGTGTAACGACCCACATCATCCAATTGAGTACATAACTCTTCCGCCAAGGAAGCCACATCACGAATGCCAAGATTAAAACCTTGTCCCGCAATAGGGTGAAGTGTTTGAGCAGCATTGCCAACAATGGCAAATCGATGAGAGATATTTTGCTGTCGGTGGCGAAGAATCAGTGGGTAGCTCGCACGCTTGCCGACTTTCTCTAGTCGGCCAAGTCGCCAACCGAAGTCATTCTGTAACTGCTCAAGAAATTCGTTGTCGTTTAAGGCCACCACTTTTTGTGCTTGTTCCGGTGACAAACACCAAACTAGCGATAAACGGTTGTCGCTCATCGGTAACAGAGCAACTGGCCCATGATGAGTAAAACGCTCAAAGGCTCGACCTTGATGCGGTTCACTAGCAACAATATTGGCAATCACCGAAACTTGTTCAAAGTCATGTTCGCTCAATGGGATATTCAGTTGCTGACAACAGGTTGAGATAGCACCGTCAGCAGCAACCAATAACTTAGTGCTTACTGTCTGCCCACTTGTCAGCTCAATCGTCGTTAACGATTCATCACGTTCAACGGTTCTAACAGACTCAGGGCAAAGCATCGTAATTGCAGCTTCTGATTCAAGCTTCTGCTGATAGATTCGCCCCACATCCGCCAACTCGACCACATAGCCAAGCGCATCAACAGCAAGCTCTTCGCTGTAGATGTCCGTCATTCCGGCATGGCCCCTATCCGACACATGGATATCTTTGATCGGAGTTGCAACGGGAGCGATAGATTGCCACAACTGCAAAGAGTCGAGGATCTGTACCGTGCCATAAGACAAAGCAATCGAACGAGAATCAAAGCCTGGGTGAGCTTGATGATCAACCTGATAAGGCTCTACTACCGCGATCGATAGAGAACCTTGACTGAGGTGATTCAGAGCAAGGGCTAAGGTCGCCCCCGCCATTGCGCCACCAGCAATTACAACATCATACTGAGCCATTATAACCTCAAACCGACAAGCGGATTAATGAATGGTTGGAGCCGCATCTTCAGATGGGCGAGCACCGAATTCAGCATGAATCGTTAGTGCACACGCTTTGACGTGTTCAATAACGTGCTCTAGAAGCTGCGCCTGCTCTTCCATATCATCGTCTTCGTCAATGCCTAGCTTTGCCATCTCTTCAAGATCAGCTAATGCTTCTTTGGTACCGTCAGACGCTTTATTCAATTGAGCGCCAACCAAGCCTAAACCAGAAATAAAGTGGTTAATCCAATCTGACACACCATCAGCCAAATCAAACAAGCTTGCGCTTGCGTCTTCATCAGGCAGCAACATAGACAGTTCCATGCCTGAACCTGTGATTTCTCTGGTCGTCACCTTTAATGTAGCTTCCGCTAACGTTAATGCGCGATCTGGCCACCCCATGCCTTCATTGGTGTAATCAAAGATAAGTGGTTGCCAGCTTTTATCTGCTAGGTTTAAGCCTCCGCTCAACATACCCGTTAATAAACCATGCATCTCAGCAGGGTTTACGGCTAGGCTTGCCGATTGAAGTTCAGTCGCAACCGTTAGGTAGTCAGGTAAAGTAGTTTCGCTCATCAGATAGCTCGCTCAGTTATTCTTTATATCGATAGTATAATCGTACCACTTCACCCCAATTCTGGTAAGCGTCGATCCTGAGCAATTGAAGGATGACTGACTACCAATTGTTCAATTTGCTGAATTACTGTGTGCTCAAGCTCTCATTTACAAACAGTCACTCTGAAAAGCTTGAATCTTAATAGCGGTTTACCTATAGTTTCTCCCTCAGAGGAGATTGCTTCCTCATCGGTACTTGCACTTTTTCTTTCTCAAAAAATGATAAAGAGCAACAGCCTTAAATAGTGCGTTAAAGAGTTCATCCATCATGAGTAATCAAGCGGTAGACGTTGAAATATTAGGAAAACTGACTCGAGTGAATTGTCCCCCAGGGCAAGAAGAGTCATTGATTGCAGCGGCGGCCGATCTTGATAATCGATTGAAAGAGATGGCTGAACGTACTAAGGTAACCAATGAAGTGAAGCTGCTAACGATCGCAGCTCTGAACATTTGCTATGAATTACAAACCAAGAAGTTTGAAGCAAATGATGAACAAAACGCACTGACCGAGCGAATGGAACAGCTCACGACATCACTTTCAGATGTCCTCAGTAAAGTTAAGCACGGACAGCAATAGCGTACACAAAATTTACCCTGGAGTGTTTGTCAGAGGATTCACGTCCCCGAGCCGATAAGCAATCCCTAAGGGTTAGTACTTGAGTGCTATTGAGCATGCTCGGTCCGCCGAGAAGCCTACGGTAATCATTGCTGATCCGCCTTGAACTCGCTGGTTCAAGGGCCATCTATTCTCAACGGCACTTTGGGGTATCCCTTCTTATGAAGACGCTCACACGCAGCGAATTTCGCAAACAGATCCGTATCAAACGCAATGCCTTATCTGGCGACCAACAAACTCAATCCGGTATGGACTTAGTTAAGCAGTGCTCTCAGCTTGATGAGATTCAGTCAGCTCAACATATCGCCCTCTATATTTCCATTGATGGCGAACTCGATACCCAGCCTTTAATTGAATGGTTATGGGCGCAAGGCAAGCAAACTTATTTACCAGTATTACACCCCTTCTCGGCCGGACATCTGCTGTTTCTACATTACTCTCCAACCACACCCACTGTTTTGAATAAGTACGGCATTGTCGAACCTCAGCTCAATCAAATGCTGGTTAAACCTTGTCAGCAACTCGATCTCATTCTGACTCCCCTTGTAGGCTTTGACTCTCAAGGGCATCGCTTAGGCATGGGCGGCGGATATTACGATCGCACCTTGGCTCGATGGTTCGAGACGGGTGAAGGCGCAACGCCAATTGGTTTGGCTCATGATTGCCAGCATGTCGATACACTGCCAATTGAAGAATGGGACATTCCGTTACCTAAAATCGTGACTCCGAGTAAAACTTGGCAATGGGAAAACAACCATTAAAGCGCTATAATCGCGCCGCAAACGTTAACCTCGATATCCAAAAGTTACCCCAATATCTAAACGTTAACTTCATCATTACGCAAACGATTAATTCAAAGCGCAAGACCTTATTCAGGAGAATGGCATGACTCAAGATGAAATGAAAAAAGCAGCGGGCTGGGCAGCACTTCAATATGTTGAAGAAGGCAGCATTGTAGGTGTAGGTACTGGCTCAACAGTAAATCACTTCATCGACGCACTTGGCACAATGAAAGACAAAATCAAGGGTGCGGTTTCAAGCTCTGTAGCCTCTACTGAAAAACTAGAAGCGCTAGAAATCAAAGTATTCGAATGCAACGACGTATTCAAGCTAGACATCTATGTTGATGGCGCTGACGAGATTAACGGTTCTCGCGATATGATCAAAGGCGGCGGCGCTGCTTTGACTCGTGAAAAAATCGTAGCAGCTATCTCTGATAAGTTTATTTGTATCGTTGATGGTACCAAAGCAGTTGATGTGTTGGGTAAATTCCCACTGCCTGTTGAAGTTATCCCAATGGCACGTTCATACGTAGCACGTGAACTCGTAAAACTTGGTGGTGACCCAGTTTACCGCGAAGGCTGCACAACCGATAACGGCAACGTGATCCTAGATGTGTACGGCATGGCGATCGAAAACCCAAAACAGCTAGAAGATATCATCAATGGTATCGCTGGTGTGGTAACGGTTGGTCTGTTCGCTCACCGTGGTGCTGATGTAGTTATCACTGGCACGCCTGAAGGTGCAAAAATCGAAGAATAAATAATAGAAGATTGAGGTTTTCTGTTACTTCATTACAGACGGTGCCCTAGGGCGCCGTTTTTTTGCTTTATTGCTGTAAAATTATGTCTTATTCCGTAATTTTCTTACCCAAAACATTTTTTTTTTGTTACTTTATTGTTCAGAAGACGCACAGGGAAAACGTTTGTCTCCTAACAAAGTGGTGAATTTGTTCCCCTTTCAGCCATTTTGTAGCACGTGCGCCGCATTTGCCCAACCTTTCCATTTTAAGGACGAGAACAATGGCCAAAGTTTCACTGGAAAAAGAAAAAATAAAAATTCTACTTCTAGAAGGTCTTCACCCTTCTTCTGTAGAAGTACTGCAAGCCGCTGGTTACACAAACATTGAGTACCACAAAGGCTCACTACCTGAAGATGAACTTCTTGAAGCAGTTAAAGATGCTCACTTCATTGGTATCCGTTCTCGCACCAACATATCCCAAGAAGTTATTGATGCGGCTGAAAAGCTGGTTGCAGTCGGTTGTTTCTGTATTGGTACCAACCAAGTCAACCTTCAAGCAGCAGCAAAGCGCGGTATCCCTGTTTTCAATGCACCGTTCTCAAACACTCGAAGTGTTGCTGAACTCGTTCTAGGTCAGGTTCTATTACTGCTTCGCGGTATTCCAGAGAAGAATGCTCTTGCTCACCGTGGTATCTGGAAAAAGAGTGCAGACAACTCTTACGAAGCTCGTGGTAAGCGTTTAGGTATTATTGGCTACGGTCACATCGGTACTCAGCTGGGTATTATTGCTGAAAACCTTGGTATGCGTGTTTACTTTTACGATATCGAAAACAAGCTGTCTCTAGGTAATGCCACTCAAGTTCATACTATGACCGAGTTGCTGAATAAGTGTGACGTGATCTCTTTACACGTACCTGAAACCAATGAAACTAAAGACATGATGGGTAAAGAAGAGTTCGAGCGCATGAAGCCTGGCTCTATCTTTATCAATGCAGCTCGTGGCACGGTAGTTGACATCCCTGCTCTGTGTGGCGCTCTGGATTCTGGTCACCTGTCTGGTGCGGCTATTGATGTTTTCCCAACAGAACCAAAAACCAATGCAGACCCGTTTGAGTCTCCATTAATGCAGTTCGATAACGTGATTCTAACGCCTCATGTGGGTGGTTCAACTCAAGAAGCACAAGAGAACATCGGAGTTGAAGTTGCTGGTAAACTAGCGAAATACTCTGATAACGGCTCTACGCTATCAAGTGTTAACTTCCCAGAGGTATCACTGCCATTGCATACAGGTACTTCTCGTTTGCTACACATCCATGAGAACCGCCCAGGTATCCTAACTCAGATCAACACCATCTTCGCAGAAGAAGGGATCAACATCGCGGGTCAGTACCTACAGACTGCAGCAGATATGGGTTATGTTGTTATCGATGTAGAAGCCGATCGCTCTGAAGAAGCACTGCTTAAACTGAAAGAGATCGAAGGCACAATCCGTGCTCGTCTTCTTCACTAATCATCGCACTCAAAATGCATAAAAAAGGCTCTCATCATGAGAGCCTTTTTAGTATTTGGCCTATCGTAGGTAATTATACCAATCACAGTAAGTAAGTGATCAAAAATAGCGTAGGAAAAAGGCTTGAGAACAAGGCGGAATTTTTCGATAAGTATTTATTCTACAATCAAAAATTCTAACACAGTTATTGAGCATTTTAACAAGCTAGGGTGAACAGTTATTTACTACGATTGGTATTAGATCATCATGATCCAAAACCTTCTATAAAGCTGCTGTTACTCTTCGATCTGATAGATCACATTGACACGATCACGAATGGTGATCGTTGAGTCTTCATAAGAGTTCGATTCTGTTCTTGCATCCATCGCCATTGAACGCATTAGCACAGGCTGAGAAGATTGTGCGTTGTAATCAACACGCCAAACATCACCGAGCTCACGCTCAAAACCACTCGCTAATGATTTAGCTTTTGATGTCGCATCTTTGATCGCTTCTAAGCGTGCTTGCTCTTGATACTTGGCTTGGTCACGAACTTGCAGTTGGATATTATCGATCTGGTTAATACCCTGTCCTATTGCAATATCCATGTACTCATTGAGATTAGCGAGCTCATTCACTTGAACGCTCACATTACGTGAAGCGCGGTAGCCAACCAATTCTGGTTTGCCATCTTTGGGATAATGGTACTGAGGAGATAGGTACAGATTAGAGCTGTGTACGCTCGCCTCATCTACGCCGGCTTGGTGCAGCTTATTTAGAAAGCCCGTTACCACTTTATCAACAGTACTTTTAGCCTGTTCAGCCGTCATCGTTGACTCTACCACTCTCACTGAGAATGTCGCCATATCCGGTGTCGCGATGACTTCACCATAACCTGTTGTTGAAATATGCGGAAAGGATGGAGAGTCAGCCAGTGATGGAAAGCTCACAGCACTCAACGCAGCCGTAAGAGTAAGAGACGTTGCTAACATCTTTGGTACAAACTTCATTAGGTAGACCTATGCTAAACAAATGTCCTTCCATCATAGAGTAATTTATCGTTTAGCCAATCCTGATTGTGCACATCTAACAGAACTTTGACGCTGAAAAAACCAACAACTTACTGAGGTAAATGATTGTGAGCAAAACTTAATATCGCTTGGGATACCTCTTTTAGCACCCCACTCTCAAGCTGCCAATGGTGCCAATAGATGCGATAAGACAGCAGAAAACCAGGGGTAATATCAATCAAAGCACCAGACTCTAGTTCCTCGATAATCTGCAATCGAGGAATCAAGCAATAGGCAACACCCGATAATGCCAAGCGCACAAATGCTTCTGAACTGCCGACCGTATGATTGATCACACTGTCTCTGGGTACATTGAAATGATCATGTAGAAATTTCTTATGCAGATCATCGTATTGATCATAGGAAACCGCAGGCGCTTTGCTTAAGGTGGCGTAGTTTACGCCCTCTGAAAAGTAACGCTGATGAAACTCAGGGCTCGCCACACACACATAATCCATCCTACCGAGGTAGTCTGCACTGCACCCAGGAATCGCTTGAGGTTCTAAACTGATCGCACCGGCAACCTCACCGCTTTTTATTTTTTCAATGGTTCTAGACTCACCATGAATCGCGAGGTTCAACTCGACTTGACGAGACTTCATCACATCCGACAGTGCAGGTAACAACCATGTCGCCAAACTATCAGCGTTGGTGGCTATGGATATAGATAGTGGTTGAGTACCCTCTTCATTCATTAACTCAGGCACAAGATCGTGCTCTAACAAGCGAACACGACGATACAAACCCAACAGCTTTTTTCCTGCTGGTGTAGGCCTTGGTGGGTTTTCTCTCACCAGCGCAGGCTGGGCTAACCACTTTTCTAGCTGTTTGATACGTTGGGACACCGCTGATTGGGAGATGTATAACTGCTCAGCGGCCCTCTCAAAGCTACGTTGTTTCACAACGGCATCCAGTGCTTCAATCCATTTATAATCCAATCCACGCATCAATTTGCTTCCTTTTTAAGCTAACCCAACACCACATTAGCAACTCTAATAATGGATTAAAATCATTAATTATACTTATTTAAAGGGTCGGAGTATCTTCGCCACATAGCACGTAAATATCGTTAATTAAGTGGAGGTTAAAATGAGTTTTTGGGTTTTATTGCAAGGTTTTGGTCTAGGGGCAAGTATGATAATCCCGATAGGCGCACAAAATGCGTACGTCCTAAATCAAGGCATAAAACGCAATCATCATTTAACGACTGCAACGATTTGTAGCCTGCTCGATACCCTGTTTATCTCATTGGGTATTTTTGGTGGCGGAGCAATTCTGTCTCAAAATGAATTGCTGCTTACCTCTGTGACATTGGGCGGTATCGCTTTTCTAACGGTATATGGTTTGCTATCACTGCGCAGTGCATTCAAAACGCGCACCAGTGATGAATCAAAAGGTGAGGTATTAGCTCGTGGCAAACGCACCGTTATTTTGGGTGCATTAGCTGTAACAGTATTAAACCCACACCTCTATTTGGATACCGTGGTGATTCTTGGATCTATTGGTGGGCAATTTGAAGGCAACGACAGAGTTGCGTTTGCGATGGGGACTATCTTAGCTTCATTCGTGTGGTTTTATTCCCTATCATTGGGCGCAGCAAAGCTAGGTCCAACGCTATCGAAACCTAAAGTTAAGAAAGGCATCGATATCGCAGTAGCAACCATGATGTTCGCTATTGCACTTGTGCTCGCCAATGGACTCATTGAGCAATACGGGTAAACCTATTCTTCTTTAGTCATCAAACAAACTTTACTCATCCAACAAAAAAGGCGAATAACCTAAGTTATCCGCCTTTCCTTATAGAAGCTAATAGCTATAAAAACTAACTAGAAATTAAGCTTCAACTTTATTCATGTGTACATCCATTTGCGGGAATGGGATTTCGATACCTTCGTTATCCAAGCCTTCTTTGATAGCTTGCATAAGGTCGAAATAAACATTCCAGTAGTCAGCTGTGCTAACCCATGGACGAACAACAAAATTAACTGAAGAATCAGCTAGCGTGTGAACACCTACTTGAACACCTGGATCTTTCAATACGCGCTCATTAGATTCACAGATCTTAGTCAGTAGCGCTTTTGTCTTCTGAAGATCAGCGTTGTAAGAAACACCAATCATTAGGTCAATACGGCGCGTCGCATGACGAGAATAGTTAGTGATTGGGCTACCGATAACGCTTCCGTTAGGTACTACAACCATTTTATTGTCTGGTGTTGTTAAAACAGTTTGGAAGATCTGAATTGAATCAACTGAACCCGCTACACCACCAATTTCCACGTAGTCACCAGACTTGAATGGACGGAATGCAACGATAAGTACACCCGCTGCAAAGTTAGATAGTGAGCCTTGCAGCGCAAGACCAACGGCTAAACCAGCCGCACCAATAACAGCAACTACAGACGCAGTTTGAACGCCTAAACGACCAAGTGCAGCGATAAGAACAATAACAAACAATAAGTAACGAACTAAACCGTGGATAAATTCCACAACAGCTCGGTCCATCTTCTTCTTCTCAAGAACCTTAGATACGCTATTCGCGACTGCTTTAACAATCAAGTTACCAATAAATAGAATTATCAGTGCAGAGATAATGTTTACACCGTATTGGATAAATAGATCTGAATTATTTGTTAACCACTGCTCGGCCTGAGATAAACCATCCACAATTGGAGTCTCAAGCGCTGTCGAACTATCAGCCATAATGTGCATCCTCTATATAATATGCTATGAGCTAAACTGTCTTAAGCCAAACTTACTTTTACAATAATAAACAGTTCAACTCCTGTTAAGTCACTGTGTTAAAAGTAAATTAAAGCCAAGTCCTTTTTATAAACTGAACCAGGTCCAGTTTTTCGGCACGATATCCTATCTTTGACCGATTGCAAAGTCATATTTATGTAAGCTTTTGAATTAATAAAACTTACCAATAAACGCAAATACCGATAACTAAAAGACTACGAAATTTATTCACCGTAGGCTAGGTTTTTCACATATTTAATACAAGTTTTTATCAGACATAAAAAAACCCGCTCAATGAACGGGTTTTTAAAACTTAAAGAGTACTTAATTCAAAGAATTATAGTACGTCTACAGCGTTAAGGTCAGCGAATGCTTTCTCAAGACGAGTAACCATCGAAGACTGAGCAGCACGTAGCCATACGCGTGGATCGTAGTACTTCTTGTTTGGCGCAGCTTCGCCAGTTGGGTTACCGATTTGACCTTGTAGGAAATCGAAGTTATCAGCAGAGTACTGACGGATACCATCCCAAGTTGCCCACTGTGTATCAGTATCGATGTTCATTTTGATAACACCGTAGCCGATAGACTCTTGGATTTCTGCTTCAGAAGAACCAGAACCACCGTGGAATACGAAGTTTAGAGCGTTAGGTGCAATACCGAACTTCTCTGCACAGTATGCTTGAGAGTCACGTAGGATAGTTGGAGTAAGTACAACGTTACCAGCTTGGTAAACACCGTGTACGTTACCGAAAGATGCAGCGATAGTGAAACGTGGGCTAACAGCCATTAGCTTCTCGTATGCGTATGCTACGTCTTCTGGAGAAGTGTAAAGCTCAGATGCGTCCATATCAGAGTTATCAACGCCGTCTTCTTCACCACCAGTACAACCAAGTTCGATCTCGATTGTCATGTCCATTTTAGCCATGCGAGCTAGGTAAGTAGCACATGTTTCGATGTTCTCTTCTAGAGACTCTTCAGAAAGGTCTAGCATGTGAGAAGAGAATAGAGGCTTACCAGTTTGTGCGAAGAACTCTTCACCAGCGTCTAGTAGACCATCGATCCATGGTAGAAGTTTCTTAGCAGCGTGGTCAGTATGCAGGATAACTGGAACACCGTAAGACTCAGCGACAGCGTGTACGTATTTTGCACCAGCTACAGCACCAAGAACTTGTGCGCCTTGACCTTCAAGTTTAACGCCTTTACCTGCGAAGAATGCAGCGCCGCCGTTAGAGAACTGAACAACAACTGGAGACTTAACTTTAGCAGCCGCTTCTAGTACTGCGTTAATAGAGTCAGTACCAACAACGTTTACTGCAGGAAGAGCAAATTTGTTTTCTTTTGCTACTTCAAATACTTTCTGTACGTCATCGCCAGAAATTACACCAGGTTTTACAAAATCGAAGATCTTAGACATGGAAATAGTCCTATTTATTCTATTCGTTTTAAGATAAAAAACTTAAGTTTAAAAATTTGCAATCGTTTGCTCACAACTTCCGCTATTCTAGCAAATAAGTGTGATATGCAGCAAACGTTAAAAGGCGAGATTCGTATCTCGCCTTTCTAAATCAATTACGCTTTAGCACGCTCTTCAAGCATTGCTACTGCAGGAAGTACTTTACCTTCAACAAACTCAAGGAAAGCGCCGCCACCAGTAGAGATGTAAGAAACATCTGCTTTGATACCGAACTTGTCGATAGCCGCTAGCGTGTCACCACCGCCTGCTACTGAGAAACCTTCAGAGTCAGCGATTGCTTTAGAGATACCAGCTGTACCCGCTTCGAAGTTCTTGAATTCGAAGACGCCTACAGGGCCGTTCCAAAGAATCGTTTTCGCGTTGCCGATGATTTCAGCTAGAGCAGCAGTTGAATCTGGACCAAGGTCGAAGATCATGTCGTCGTCTTGAACTTCAGAAACGTGCTTGATTTCAGCTTCTGCGTTTTCGTCGAATGCTTTAGCACATGCAACGTCAGTCGCTACAGGGATAGCACACTCTTTCATTAGTTTCTGAGCCGTTTCAACTAGGTCAGCTTCGTATAGAGACTTACCTACGTTGTGGCCTTCAGCAGCGATGAACGTGTTCGCGATACCACCGCCAACAACAAGTTGGTCAGCGATTTTAGAAAGAGATTCTAGAACGGTAAGTTTAGTAGAAACTTTAGAACCACCAACGATAGCCACTAGCGGGCGAGCTGGGTTGTCCATTGCTTTGCCAAGCGCTTCAAGCTCAGCAGCTAGAAGAGGACCAGCACATGCTACAGGAGCGTAAGTACCCACACCGTGTGTAGACGCTTGAGCACGGTGAGCTGTACCGAATGCATCCATTACGAAGATGTCACATAGTGCAGCGTATTGCTTAGAAAGAGCTTCTTCGTTCTTCTTCTCGCCTTTGTTAAAGCGAACGTTTTCAAGAACCGTTAGTTCACCAGCGTTTAGCTCAAGACCATTTACGTAATCTTTCGCTAGTTTAACGTCACAGTCTAGTGCGTCGTTTAGGTAGTTAACTACAGGAGCTAGAGAGAACTCTTCGTTGTACTCGCCTTCAGTAGGACGACCAAGGTGAGAAGTAACCATAACTTTTGCGCCAGCTTCTAGGCAAAGTTTGATAGTTGGTAGAGATGCTAGGATACGTGCATCTGAAGTTACTTTACCGTCTTTTACTGGTACGTTTAGGTCAGCACGGATGAATACGCGTTTACCTGCAAGTTCCAGGTCAGTCATCTTGATCACAGACATGATTTGTCCTCTCAAATTTAAATAAAAATAAAGTTTTGGAAACTCAGCAACCCTGCTAAGCCTATAAATTATTCAACTGGTAATGCTTTAACTGCTAATAATATGTGGACACTTAGTATTTATTTCAAGCTAAAAAATAAATAATCCACACATTTGCTTCTAGGTCTTACTTCTTGCCTTCTGAAGCTTGCATTGCAAGAACCGTATCCAGCATTCGGTTCGCAAAGCCCCATTCATTGTCACACCACACCAGCATTTTCACTAAGGTGCCATTGCTCACTCGAGTTTGTGAACCATCAACGATTGCGCTATGGGGATCGTGATTAAAGTCGATGGAAACGAGCGGCGCTTCAGTATAGTCAACTATATTGTGTAATGTACACTGGGAAGCATTAACAATGGTTTGATTTACGTCATTAACTTTCACATTTGTATTAATTGTGACACTTAAATCCATCGCAGTGACGTTTACCGTCGGCACACGCACAGATATCGCTTCGAACTTGTTAGAAAATTTCGGGAAGATTCTTTCAATACCTTTATGCAATTTAGTGTCGACAGGAATGATAGATTGGCTTGCTGCTCGAGTACGACGCAAGTCGCTATGGTATGCATCAATAACTTGCTGATCATTCATTGAAGAGTGAATGGTCGTAATGGTACCTGACTCAATACCAAAGGCATCATCAAGTACTTTAATGATAGGGACAATACAGTTAGTGGTGCATGAACCATTGGAAACGATTCGGTGGTCAGCTTCGATAGTATCGTGATTTACACCATAGATAATGGTGTTATCAAGGTCGTTAGCTCCAGGGTGTGAAAACAGTACCTTTTTAGCTCCAGCAGCGATGTGCGCTAGGCCATCATCTCGGCAACCGTAAACACCGGTACAATCGAGAACAATATCAACCTCAAGGTCACGCCAAGGTAACAACTCAATATCAGCAAGGTGTAAGATACGAATCGTATCAAACTCTCCTTTATCTTCAGCACCAATGCCATGATGAACATAGATGTGCTCTTGATCGTTAGAGATTTTCTTGCCGAAGCGGCCGTGACTGGTGTCGTATTGCAATAGGTGAGCCATAGCGTCAGGTTGAGCAAGCTCATTGACCGCTACTACTTTGATTTGTTGGCTTTTGCCACTTTCATAGACAGCGCGCAATACATTGCGCCCTATTCGTCCAAATCCATTTATCGCGACTTTTAGCATAGTTCCGTACATCTAACCAAAATTTCGTGCAACAGATGATAACTGAATCCTATTCAAAGCGCATTAATTGAGTGGTATAACTCGACAAAAACAATCCATTAACATGGCATATCAGCCATTTCAATGTAATCATAAAAAATGAGTCTGACCTAATTCTACGGCTGTTTCTAACCTAGTTTTCTCAACCAAAGGAAAAGGTTATGTCTGGATTTCCAGCGACTCATTTTTGTAAAACGTGCAATAAAGAAACGCCACATAGTGAAATTCTTGTTCGCCAAACAAGCAGCTATGATACCGACAAAACTTTGTTAGGAAGAATAAAGCTGTTTGCTAATTCAATTATCAATGGTGGTCATTACTACAACATGGATCGTTACGTTGAATGTAAGGTCTGTGGGACTAGAGAACTTGATAATTGGGGAAATGAATTCGAGTAACTCATGTTTCTGAAAGCCAAATAAAAAACCGAGCCAGTGGCTCGGTTTTTTTCTATTCGCGTTACAACGAATGATTAAGCAAGAAGCTCTTTTGCAGTGTTTACTACGTTTTCAGTAGTGAAACCGAACATTTTGAATAGCTCGCCTGCTGGTGCGGATTCGCCGAACGTTGTCATACCGATGATCTTGCCACCGAAGCCAACGTACTTGTACCAGAAGTCAGCAATGCCAGCTTCTACTGCGATACGTGCTGTAACGTCAGATGGAAGTACAGACTCACGGTACTCAGCGTCTTGCTTGTCGAACGCATCAGTTGCAGGCATAGATACTACGCGTACGGATTTACCTTCAGCGGTTAGTTGTGCAGCAGCTTCAACTGCAAGCTCAACTTCAGAACCTGTAGCGATAAGGATAAGCTCTGGTTTGCCTTCACAATCTTTCAGGATGTAACCACCCTTAGCGATGTTAGCTACTTGCTCAGCGTCACGATCTTGCTGTGCAAGGTTTTGACGAGAGAAGATAAGTGCAGAAGGACCATCTTTGCGTTCGATTGCTAGTTTCCAAGCAACAGCAGACTCAACTTGGTCACATGGGCGCCATGTGCTCATGTTTGGAGTCAGACGTAGAGAAGCGATCTGCTCAACCGGTTGGTGAGTAGGACCATCTTCGCCAAGACCGATAGAGTCATGCGTGTAAACTTGAATGTTCTGAATTTTCATCAGAGCAGCCATACGCATTGCGTTACGTGCGTATTCCATGAACATTAGGAACGTTGCGCCGTATGGTACGAAACCACCGTGCAGAGCAATACCGTTCATGATTGCAGTCATACCGAATTCACGTACACCGTAGTGGATGTAGTTACCTGAGAAGTCGTTCGCTTCAAGCGACTTAGAACCAGACCACATAGTCAGGTTAGAAGGCGCAAGGTCAGCAGAGCCGCCCATGAATTCAGGTAGCATAGCACCGAATGCTTCTAGAGCATTTTGAGATGCTTTACGTGATGCGATGTTTGCTGGGTTAGCTTGAAGATCAGCAATGATTGCGTTTGCTTTCTCTTCCCACTCAGCTGGAAGATCGCCGTTAGTACGACGTTTGAATTCAGCTGCTAGTTCTGGGTAAGCCGCTGCGTATGCGTCAAACTTAGCATTCCACGCTGCTTCTTTCGCTTCGCCTGCTTCTTTCGCATTCCACTCAGCTGCGATATCAGCTGCGATATCAGCTGGAATTTCGAAAGGACCGTGCTCCCAACCAAGTGCCGCTTTAGTTGCTGTGATTTCATCAGCACCTAGTGGAGCACCGTGACAGTCGTGCGTACCCGCTTTATTTGGTGAACCAAAACCGATAATAGTCTTAGTACAGATAAGTGTTGGACGAGGATCCGCTTTAGCCGCTTCGATAGCCGCATTGATTGCGTCAGCATCGTGACCATCAACGGCTGGGATTACGTGCCAGCCGTATGCTTCAAAACGCTTAGGTGTATCGTCAGAGAACCAACCTTCAACTTCGCCATCGATAGAGATGCCGTTGTCATCCCAGAAAGCAACCAGCTTACCAAGACCTAGCGTACCCGCTAGAGAACATGCTTCGTGAGAAATACCTTCCATCAGACAACCATCACCCATGAACGCATAAGTGAAGTGATCAACGATGTCGTGGCCTTCTTTGTTGAACTGTGCAGCCAATGATTTTTCAGCCATCGCCATACCAACAGCGTTGGTGATGCCTTGACCTAGAGGACCAGTCGTTGTTTCGATACCAGGAGCGTAACCGTACTCTGGGTGACCTGGAGTCTTAGAGTGCAGTTGACGGAAGTTTTTTAGGTCTTCAATTGAAAGCTCGTAACCTGCTAAGTGAAGCAGAGAGTAAATCAGCATAGAACCATGACCGTTAGACAGGATAAAACGGTCTCGGTCAGCCCACTCTGGGTTTGCTGGGTTATGGTTCAAGTGGCCACGCCAAAGAACTTCAGCGATGTCAGCCATACCCATAGGTGCGCCTGGGTGGCCTGAGTTTGCTTGTTGAACACCGTCCATGCTAAGTGCGCGGATTGCATTGGCTAGATCTTTACGAGAAGGCATGTCTGCTCCTGGATACATAAGCGATTTAAAAAAGAGATAGATGCTAAAGTTTTCATTTTTATTAGCGCGGGTATTCTCTCAAACGACTATAGCGACTGCAAACGTTTTACTGGTACTTTAACGGTCATTTTCCGCAATTTTCGATCATTTACACCACTTAACAATGGCTTCCCTCTACCAACACGCAAACGTTTAGTTATGACATATCCTAAAAAAGAGCTTGTAATTCGACCGTTGGAATTTAAAATAGCCGTCTAGATGTAGAAACACCTACAAAATATACTGTATTGAATGGCGACGCTTCCTCGATTGCGACGGCATAAACTATTTGCATTTAACTATTTGCAACTAAAAACTAAACTAAAAGTGGAGCTCTCATGGCTAAGCACCTATTCACTTCTGAATCTGTTTCAGAAGGCCATCCAGATAAAATTGCAGACCAAATCTCAGATGCTGTTCTTGATGCCATCATTGAACAAGATCCAAAAGCACGTGTTGCTTGTGAGACTTACGTAAAAACCGGCATGGTTATGGTTGGCGGTGAAGTAACCACGTCTGCATGGGTTGATATCGAAGAAATCACTCGTGAAACAGTTCGTGAAATTGGTTATGTTCATTCTGATATGGGCTTTGACGCTGACTCTTGTGCAGTACTAAACACAATTGGTAAGCAGTCTCCAGACATCAACCAAGGTGTTGATAAAGCCGATCCTAAAGATCAAGGCGCAGGCGACCAAGGTATCATGTTTGGTTACGCGACTAACGAAACACCAATCCTAATGCCAGCTCCAATTACTTACTCTCACCTTCTTGTTAAGAAGCAAGCTGAAGTACGTAAGAGCGGCAAGCTTGACTTCCTTCGCCCAGATGCGAAATCTCAAGTAACATTCCAATACGACCAAGGTAAGATCGTTGGTATCGACGCTGTTGTTCTTTCAACTCAACACTGTGATTCAGTAACAACACCTGACCTACGTGAAGCGGTAATGGAAGAGATCATCAAGCCAGTACTTCCTGCTGAGTGGATCAACAAAGACACTAACTTCTTCATCAACCCAACAGGCCGTTTCGTAATCGGTGGGCCAATGGGTGACTGTGGTCTAACAGGTCGTAAGATCATCGTTGATACCTACGGCGGCGCAGCTCGTCACGGTGGCGGTGCATTCTCTGGTAAAGATCCATCAAAAGTTGACCGTTCTGCAGCTTACGCAGCTCGTTACGTTGCGAAAAACATCGTTGCTGCTGGCATGGCTGACCGTTGTGAGATTCAACTGTCTTACGCTATCGGTGTTGCAGATCCAACATCTATCATGGTTGAAACGTTTGGTACTGAGAAAGTAGCGCACGAAATCATCATTGAAGCAGTTCGTCAAAACTTCGACCTACGTCCATACGGTCTTCAAGAGATGCTGAACCTTCTTCAGCCTATCTACAAGCAGACTGCTGCATACGGCCACTTCGGTCGCGAAGAGTTCCCTTGGGAAGCAACTGACAAAGCAGCTATCCTTGCGGACTTCGCAGGCCTGTAAGCATTACGCAACACGCTTAGCTGAAACGTAATTTTAAAAGCCTCTGTTCTCAGAGGCTTTTTTCTTTCTATTCTTCTATTCTTCTATTCTTCTATTCTTCTATTCTTCTATTCTTCTATTCTTCTATTA
>NZ_JBGONU010000034.1:38520-53910 GCF_041439295.1 Vibrio sp. 1F253
CTTTCACTAATCAATCCTAACCCTTTCACGTAGCACAAGCGTTAACTTATAGATTATTTTGATAATAGTGGGGATTTTACGTGCTGAGATCAATGTTACGCAAACGTTTAAATTTTAATGTAATAGCACTTGTTAAAAACAAACCATTCTCAGTAACTCATGCTTCTTTGCCACAAACTTTCAGTTCAACAACAAAACACTCAACGACTGCACCCACTCGATCTGAAAATTACTCAAGGTGAGCGCTGGGTTGTCATTGGACGCAATGGTTCCGGAAAAACCACGTTATTGAAGGCACTGGTTAATTTGCTTCCCTTCAAAGGCGAAGTCCTCATAAACCAATTGCCGCTACGTAAGTTAACTTGCCAGCAAAGAGCAAAACAAATCAGTTACCTTCCACAACACAGTCAAGTGGATGGTCGTTTAACACTAAGAGAGTACATTCAACTAACTGCTTCCAATCAAGCCACTTCTAGCTTTTCACTTGACCAAATAAGTAAAGCACTAAAGATCGATACTTTCCTCGAACGAAGAATGGGACAGCTCTCAGGCGGCCAGAAGCAGCGAGCGCATATTGCACGATTTTTATGTCAGAACGCCGAATTCCTGGTGTTGGATGAGCCTCTAAACCATCTAGATCCATGTGCTCAAGGGGAAGTTTTATCACTATTGAAAGAGCAAGGTAAAACACTGATTTGCTCACTGCATGATATTTCCCTTGCGGCCAAGTTCGCGACGCACATTGCGATTTTGGAACACGGCCAGGTAGTCGCGAAAGGAAAGGTAGAAGAACTACTGACTCACAATCAACTTAAGCCGATCTTTGAAGTCGATTTAATCAGCACGACCAATAAGCGCACACAGAAAACAAGTAAATTTTTCGACATTGAACTCGACCAAGGACAGGAGCTTTCATGAAAAAACTATCAGCATTAACTTTATTACTTACCGTGTCCGCACAAGCCCAAATTACGGTAGAAAACTGCGACTCTACACTTACCTTAGATAAAGCGCCGAAAACCTTAATCACTCACGATATCAATATGTCTGAGATGGCATTTTCTCTCGGGCTTGAAGAGAATATGATCGGAGTGACCGGTATTAGCGGGTACTACAAAACGACCCCTGAATTTAATCGCCTCCAGGGCAGAATTCCGGAGCTCGCACCGAAATATCCTTCTTTAGAGGTGTTAGTTAGTGCCAACCCTGATGTTTTCTTTGCAGGATGGAATTACGGTATGCGGTTGGGCGGCTCAGTCACGCCTGATTCTCTGAGAGAGTTTGGTATCAATACTCTGATTCTTAATGAGAGTTGCAGCCATATCCGTAAAGATAAGCAGCCAGCTAACATGGAACAGATGTTTGATGACGTGACACGCCTTGCGACTTTATTCGGTCAGCAAGACAGAGCTCAAACTCTTATCTCCACTTGGAGAGAGCAATTAATATTGATTCAACAGCAAACCCAGAATCAAACCCCTCTTAAAGTCTTTCTGTATGATTCAGGGGAAGAGAAACCATTCACAGCAGGAAAGTACGCGACAGTGAGCGCCATGATAGAAGCGGCAGGTGGCGCCAATGTAATGAAAGATCTGGATATCAGCTGGGGAACCACATCATGGGAGTCAGTTGCGATGCATAACCCTGATGTCATTATTCTTCTCGATTATCAAAATGGGACAGGCGCTAAAGGCATGCAAGCCTTTTTGGAACAGCACCCAGCGATGAAGCTGACCACAGCGGTAAAGACCACCCAATATCTTCCTCTGCGTTATGAGGAAATTACTCCCGGGCCAGCAAACATAGCTGCAATTGAAAAATTGGCACAGCGCATCCAAGAAATCCATGACAAGTCTTAGTACTAACCTGAACCGAACCGCACTGAACACCTGCGTATTCAGTTCTGTTTTTGCCCTCTTAGCGATGTTTTCTCTGAGTTTAGGCAGCGTTCAGCTATCTTTTGCACAAGTCGCTACGATTTTTTCAGCGGCGATGAGTCAACAGATCGACTCTCCGATAGATCAAGTCGTACTGCACCTGCGCTTACCTAGAACAATCATCGCTATTATTTGCGGTGCTGGGTTAGGTATTGTTGGGGCGTTATTACAAACCGTGACAAAAAACGATCTTGCCGACCCTTTCATTTTTGGATTGTCATCCGGTGCCGCAACTGGAGCAGTCTTTGTGATTACAGTCATCGGCAGCGCTATCGGCATTTGGACACTTCCACTCGCCGCTTTTATCGGTGGAATAATCTCGGCTTCGGCAGTGCTATTTCTAGTTAGAAAAGTAGATGGGCAAGCGTCTTCTCAAATTGTTTTAGCCGGGCTGGCTATTTCATTCTTATTTACAGCTTTGACCAATTTTTTAGTCTTCCACGGCGATCAACGAGCAGCCCATTCGATCCTATTTTGGTCGCTAGGAGGCCTAGGAAACGCACGCTGGGACAATGTGCTAATTGTGCTTGCTGGACTTATCGCCTTGATAGCTCTAGGTATATTAAAACATCGCCAGTTAGATTGTTTACTTGCAGGAGACGACGTAGCACAAACCATGGGCGTAGACACAAAACGCCTGCAAAGCGGTGTCTTTATTGTCTGCGCTTTTGCAACTGCATGTTTTGTTTCTATCATCGGAGTTGTCGGATTTATTGGCTTGATGGTTCCTCATATCGCGAAGAAAATCATCGGCCCATTACACAAAAAGTTACTCATCACTTCAGGGCTGATTGGGGCTTTGCTTATGCTATTAAGTGATATTTTGGCGAGAACCTTAGTTGCTCCTCAAGAACTGCCTCTTGGTGTTGTCACCACCGCGTTTGGCGCACTATTCATTGTTTCCATTTTGATGGAGAAAAGTAATGAAAGCTGAACGCTTCACCATCATTGCGATTCGTCATGGCGAAACCGAATGGAATCGAATAGGCAAAGCACAGAATCAACTGGATAGCCCTCTGACAATGAAAGGCAAACGACAGATGCATAACGTCGGTCGTTATCTTGCAACTCAAAAATCATTGACCCTCAATGCTATTTACACCAGTCAATTAGGCCGTGCTATTTCCAGTGCTAAAACCATCGCACGCTACCTGAAAGTGCCCGTCATTTCTCAAATGGAGCTCAGTGAGTTCGATTCAGAACAGCAACGAAGAACAATGGCGATTCAGTGGATCCAACGAGTTTCTCGTCACCACAACAATGAGAACCCAATTTTGCTGCTCGGACATGGTGACTGGATAAAAACATTAGCCAGTTTAGGGACACCACAGCAAATAATAGAAACACCAAACAACGGAGAAATCCTCAGGATAGATATCGAAGTATAACGTCACATCAGGGAATCAGGTGTAACTCCTGAACTGTACCCGCAGCTGTAAGCGATGAGCCCTTTACAAGCCACTGAGTCACACGACTTGGGAAGGAGTAAAGCGCAATGAGAACCTCAACATCGTAAGTCAGAATACCTGGACACACATGAATATCGAGCGGGAAAACTCAACACCATCCATACCTTGTCTAACAAGGGAACGCTCTGTATTCGTCAATACCTAAAACGTAGATGAAGAATACTGTGGTCACAAAAGTTAAACGATCCAAAAATAAGTCCGATCTCCGCAGTGGGTTTACCACCGGAGCGTGCGCAGCTGCAGCAAGCAGAGCGGCAGTTCAAACACTATTAACCGGACAAAAGCCTGACTATATCTCCATCACTCTACCTAATGGTGAGCCCGCTACGTTTAAGGTCACGTTTATCCAAACATCCAACGATGCGGTGACCGCCAGCATTGTTAAAGATGCAGGGGACGATCCTGATTGTACCCACGAAGCCCATATTCAGAGTATTGCCCGCTGGCATTCAGAGCCCGGTTTTCACATCGATGGGGGTGTTGGCGTAGCTCGTGTGACTCTACCCGGATTAGAACTTCCCGTCGGTCAGGCGGCGATTAATCCCGTTCCTCGAAAAAACATTCTCGATATGGTGACTTTGGAATGGAACCAAGCGACCAGTCAACAGAAAAAACACGTCGGTATATCACTGGAAATTTGCGTCCCAGATGGAGAAGAGCGAGCCAAGGAAACCATTGGGCCAAGACTCGGTTTAATCGGTGGTATTTCCATTCTCGGGACACGCGGAACGGTAAAACCCTACTCCACTTCAGCGTTTTCAGCATCAGTGCGTCAATCGGTACAAATAGCGAAACAAAATGGCCAAAACCACTTGGTTCTCACGACAGGATCTCGAACCGAAAAGTCAGCGATGGCCATGCTACCAAGTTATGACTCGATGTGTTTTATCCAAGCGGGTGATTTTGTTGGGGTCGGACTGCGCGCAGCAAAACGTTATCAAGTGAGCAAAATCACCGTCGTCGCCATGATAGGCAAACTAGGCAAGATGGTCGCTGGGCACATGATGACTCACGTATCCGGTAAAGCTATCGACTTTTCATTGCTGGCCGACCTCGCCATTCAATCGGGTGCATCGAGTGAGTTTGCCGAAGCTGTTAGCCAAGCCAACACAGGCCGCCACGTACTCGATACATGGAAAGAAGCCCAACCGGGCCAAGAGATTCCCAATTACGACTTTCTTACCTTGCTCTGCAAACAAGCTGCAGAGCACGCTGCTGTGTATGTCAAACATCACGTCAGCATTGAATTCAAATTGATCGATTTTAACGGCGATCTATTAGCAGAACATCTCTGCTCAAAAGGAAGTGATACCAACACTCACTTTCATGATGAATAAGCATGAACAAGGAAAACTCCATGACTAACGATATGCGTCAAATGACCAAGCAAGGCCGTCAAATTGAAAGTGACTCTTTCTCTATCATCGATGAAGAAATAGAAACTCTCCATGGGGGACATAACTTCAATCAAGGTGAATGGAATGTGGTTCGTCGTGCCATTCATACTACGGGTGATTTTGAATACGCTAAATTATATCAATTCAGCGACAACGCGATTGAGTCTGCCATTACCGCTTTAAAAAACGGTGCCAACATCATTACCGATGTCAGCATGATCGTGACAGGTTTAAACCAAACTCGCCTCAACGCTTACGGCAATAAAGCACAGTGCTTCATTAGTCATCCAGACGTCATTAGCACGGCCAAAGAGACAGGAGAAACACGTGCTATCCACTCAATACGTTATGCCCGCGATAACGGCCTACTCGACGGCTCTATCATAGGTGTAGGCAATGCGCCTACCGCATTACTTGAGCTATTGCGCATGATAGAAGCAGGCGAAGCAAAACCCGCACTGATCATCGGCATTCCTGTTGGTTTCGTAAAAGCAGATGAATCGAAGCAAGCATTAACCGAACAAAACACAGTGCCTTACATTGCCAGCCTAGGCCGTAAAGGTGGCAGCCCGTTAGTGGTATCGACTATTCACGCCCTACTTGCTGAGTCAGTAAAATGAATAATGTAAGTACTCACTCTCAGCTTATCGATTGCTATCAATCGGCTATCACGGTAGTCGGAGTACCCGAAGATGGCTGTTTAAGCCTAACCAGTCGAGCTGTTAATGCAGTTGAGTCTGCACGCGTTGTTGCAGGTAACGACCGACTATTGGATTGGTTCCCCCAATTCAAAGGTCAACGCTTATCGATGCAAGAAGGCTATCAATCTTGGTTCGCTAAGTTGCTTGATGAATGCGAGGAAGGCGGCGTCGTCGTATTAGCTTCTGGCGACCCATTGTTCTTTGGCATCGGCGAATCGTTGTTAAAAAAACTGCCTAATGATGAAGTACGCTTTATTCCCTCCCCTTGTTCAATGCAACTCGCTTGCAGCCGAGTCGGCATTGCATGGCAAGAAACCAAAGCAATTTCACTACATGGAAGAAAGCAGCATTACGATGGCATTAAAGGTATCGCAAGCCAAATGCAATGGGGAACTAGCTACTGCTTGCTAACCGATGTTCAAAACAACCCAGCTCGTATTGCGAAACACTTAGTCGAATTTAATCAACAAGGTTGGACAGCTTGGGTATGTGAGAACTTAGGTGGCACCGACGAAAAGATAAGCCAGCGGACTCTCGAAGACCTCGCACTAAAAAGTTCCGACGACTTCTCTACGCTCAATGTAATGGTACTGCACCGAACGCTACCTCATGCGTGGGGTGAATTGGGCCAATACGCCAACGATGATGACTTCATGAAGCGCATGCCTAAACGCGGCTTAATTACCAAACAGCCCGTTCGTCACTTAGCGTTAACGAGTATGCGTATTCAACCAAGATCTGTGGTGTGGGATATAGGTACAGGCTCAGGTTCTATTGCGATAGAAGCCGCTAAGCAGTGTTATCAAGGACAAGTCTTCACCATTGAATCAAACCAAGAATGTTATGAGTCGGTCGAGGCTAACTTTAGAGCGCACGGTACCGACAACGTACAACTGATTCGAGATAAAGCCCCAATACAGCTCGACACCTTGCCTCAGCCAGACAGTATTTTTATTGGTGGAAGCCGCGGCAACATGCACAGCATTTTAGATTTCTGTTGGTCAGCAATAAAACCGGGAGGCGTCGTGATCGGTTCTGCAGTGACTGTCGATTCAGTTTGCGAACTTCATCAATGGAGTAAAGACAGCGATGCTCCGACACAGGTTCAACTGGTCTCTATATCAACAGGCGTACCACTCGCTCACTACACCCGTTATCAATCAGAAAATCCGATTCACTTATTTATTTTTACCAAGCCGTTTATTCAGAAATAAGCGCTTAATTTTTTAATTAAGCGCCACTCAACATATTAAATAAAAACATAATTAGAGAAAGCACAGATGAAATTAGGAACTATGTACGCGATTGGTGTCGGCACTGGAGACCCAGAATTATTAACACTTAAAGCTCACCGACTACTCAGCACCGTCGACATTGTCGCGTTTCCAGAAAAGGACGCGGGCAGTAACCACTCTTTTGCTCAACAAATTGCCGCGGGTTCTGTTAGCCCTGAAAGCATGAAAGGCGAATACCTATTTTTGCACTTCCCAATGACGCGTGACCCAAGCATCAACGTTCCTGCATGGCGTAAAGCCGCCGTCACAATTGTTGAACTATTAAAGCAAGGTAAAGACGTGGCATTTGCAACCGAAGGTGATCCATCGGTTTACAGCACATGGGCATACATCCAAGAAGAACTGACAGAGCTACTTCCTGAACTTGATCCGGTGATCATTCCGGGTATCACTTCAGTTACCGCTATTCCATCACAAACAAAAATTCCACTTGCTGACGGTCAGGAGCGTTTTTGTGTTGTACCTGCGACATGGGGTATCGAGTGTTTAGAAAAGCTAGTCGAAGATTTTGACACCATCATGCTAATCAAAGCAGGTCGCGTTATCCCTAAGCTGATCACTCAACTTGAGTCGATGAATATGTTGGATTGTGCAACCTACGTGTCGCATGCCACCACAGAGAAACAAGAACTTTACTCTGACCTACGTGATGTACCGAATGAAAACCGTTATTTCTCTATGGTTCAGCTTTCTGTTCGCGCTCGTCGTGGCGTACTACGTGGTACTAATGAATCAAAGAAGTGTGCCGTACTTGATGGTGGTGAAGCTGATAGTGGTAACGCTGATATCGATAAAACTAATAGCGGTAAAGCGTAATGAAAATAGCCATTTATGCCATCACGCTACACGGAGCAAGGCAAGCCAAACGCTTAGCTAAAACGTTTCCGTTTGCTGATGTCTTTATTGCACCAGTTGGACAAGAAGAATACCCAGAAGCCGATGAGTTAACCCTGCCGCTTTCTGGTTTTCTTCCTCCTCAATTTAAGCAATATGATCACCATATCTGCTTTTTTGCTGCGGGCATTGTCAGCCGAATGATCGGCCCTTTGCTAGAAGACAAACGCACCGACCCCGGCGTGATCTGCATTGACGATCACGGCCAATTCGTGATCCCTATGTTATCTGGACATCGCGGTGGCGCAAATGGGATCGCGTTACAAGTATCACAAGCACTCAACGCGACTCCTGTAATCACCACCGCTTCTGACGCTGCCGGCAGTTTGTCGGTGGATATGCTCGGATCGCCATTTGGTTGGACGCTTGATCCACAATGCGAACCCGCGCTCACCGCCACCAGCGCAGCAGTTGTAAATGAAAAACGCATTCTAATAGTGCAGCACGCTGGCGAACAGAACTGGTGGCAGAACAAACGTTCCATGCCAAGACACATCATTACCCACCCAGCACTAAGCGATACAGACCTTTCTCAAATCAGTACTGATGATTGGGATGGTTTAGTTCTCATTTCAGATGAAGCACAACCAAAAGGTTACGCCGACTTAAAAAATAAAACCGTACTGTGGCGACCAAAATCGCTTGTGCTTGGAATAGGTTGTGACCGCAATACTCCTTTCCATGTATTGAAAGCAGGTATCGATGTTTTCCTGACTGAATATAACCTAGCAAAAGCCAGTGTTTCAGCTTTCGCCAGTATCGCTTTAAAAGCAGATGAAAAAGGTATTTTAGAACTCTCGTCTGAAAGCCAAATTCCTTTCCACACTTATTCAGCCGAGCAACTCGACGGCGTTGAAGGGATTGAAAACCCATCAGAATACGTAAAAAAAATCACGGGGGTATCATCGGTTTCTGAAGCGGCCGCGCTAAAGCACGGTCAGCGAGATCAACTATTGGTACCTAAGTGGAAGTTCAAACAAGACGGTTTCAACATGACTTTGTCTTGTACTCGCATCGAATACGATGAACCCCTCGCCAAGAAGAAGTGGAAAAACTGGCTAGATGAAAACGTCAAAATCAACCTTCACGGTAATGAAGTGGTAGATGGTTTTCAGTGTAAGCCTAAGCATGTCGATTTAAACCGCCCGATGCTCTACCACCGCCATCACGTATTGCTATGTGAAGGTGGCCGCTGCGCGAAAGAAGGCAGTAAAAACCTTGCACACGATCTTAGACAGGTACTTAAAGCGCTCAATTTTTCCGACGGTGAACAGCGCATCAAGATAAGCCGTACACACTGTGCGGGCACCTGCAGAAACCGCGCCGCAATGGTGATTTACGAACGTTTACTAGAACATGAAACACCTGTTAACAACGGGCTTTGGATTCGAGGTATCGAAGAATTTACCGAGCAAGACTGGAAAGATTTGTTCACAAATCTAGTCGAGCGAAAATCATTAAAAGCTTATTTAGATCCTAAGTTTATCGCACCAATTGAAAATGCAGACGGCACTACTGAGCTTTAGGAACATAGTAGGCCAAATACTTTGCAAGCTATGAACATGATGTTTCAAAGCTCACTTTAACCTCATTACCAACATGAGATAGCCCGTTTATCTTGTGATATAGATTTGATAAGGACAGCGACAATTATGAAACGACTTCGTCATTACAACCAAGGCACAGCCATTGTACTGAGCTGCTTTGGTAGCGTTGTAGAACAACAACGTTATGAAACTCTCGCAGATCGCGTACGTCAAAGTTACCCAGATGTGCCAGTGCGTATCGCCACCAGCTCAAAGATGGTGATCAAGAAGCTGGCTCGTAAAGACACACCATGTTTCAGCCTACCTCAGGTATTGGCGGATCTAGACACACAAGGTTACGAACGTATTTTGATCGTTTCAGTGTACCTATTCCCTACCGATGAACATCGCTACATGACATCAATAGTTGATGGCTTCAAGCAATTCTCATTGGCGCGCATTGAACAAACACCAGCGATCATGCATCACAGCCAATTAACGACCAATTTGCTTTCGGCTCTCCATGATCGTTTTGCTCCACAAGATCATTTCAACGTGTTTGTTCACCACGGAGCGCCTATGTTAGATAACCCGGGCCACCAATCGATCCATTACTGTGATGATCTACTCGGCAAATTATCGCAACGCAACTTCACTTGCTCGCTCGAAGGCGCATGGCCATTTAAGTTAGTGAAAGATGAAATGGTTCGCCGTATTAAAGAGCAACATACAGGCCAAGGCCGACCGCTTCTTAATCTAGTTCCACTACTGCTTGTATCGGGTAACCACTTCATCAACGATCTTAAAGAAATTAAAGAGATGCTGGCAGAAGACGCTGACGTTCAAGTGGCAGAGCCAATCCAAGGTGACAAGTTCTGCATGCTCGATATGCCAGAACTGTTACAGATTATCGATAAGCAAATTAAAGAAGGCTTAATTCGTTTAGGTGCACCAGAGGAAGATAAATAATCATGGCAAAACTAACACTGGTAGGCTTAGGGCCTGGCGCTATTGATCTAGTAACCCCCGCAGCGCAACAAGCCGTAAAGAATGCAGATGTCGTTGCAGGCTACAAGCCGTATGTAGAATCAATCAGCACACTAATCGACACTCAAGAAGTCATTCAAAGTGGTATGACTCGCGAATGGGACCGCGCTCAAGCCGCAGTAGAAGAAGCAGCAAAAGGTCGAGAAGTCGTATTGGTATGTTCTGGGGATTCTGGCATGTACGCGATGGCGCCTTTAGTGCTTGAATTATTGGAGCAAAACGCAGAATTAAACGCACAAGTTGAACTGGATATTATTCCGGGCATCACCGCGGCTAACGCCTGTGCTTCTTTAGTTGGTGCACCTCTTGGCCACGATAGTTGTACCATTTCGCTGTCTGATTTATTAACGCCTTGGGAAGTGATTACCAAGCGGATTGAAGCCGCGGCAATGGCTGATTTTGCAATTACCTTCTACAACCCTCGCTCTAAAAAGCGAACTCAGCACATTGAAACTGCACGTGAAATCCTTTTGGAACATCGTGACCCAAATACTCCCGTTGCTATCGTGAATGCTGCGTATCGTGATGAGCAAAAAGTCACACTGACAACACTGGCTGAATTTACCAAAGTGGAATTTGGTATGAACGCCGCGGTCGTGATAGGTAACAGCAACAGCTACCGATTTGGTAATTGGATCGTAACACCGCGTGGCTACACCAATAAATATCAACTGAAAGACGGCAAGGTACTAGAAGGTCAAAAACGTGGCCATTCATTAAAAGTTGAACCTAAACCAGAATCAGTGACGGAAGAGGCAAACTAGTATGACGGTATTTTTTATCGGCGCAGGGCCGGGTGACCCAGATTTAATCACAGTGAAAGGCGCACGCTTAGTTGAAGAGTGCCCTGTGATTGTTTACGCAGGCAGTTTAGTGCCAAAAGCCGTCATCGATCGCGCTCACCCTGATGCACTGGTCTATAACTCCGCTGACATGGATCTTGATGATCTAACCAATGTGTACCTAACCGCACACGAAAAAGGTCAAAACGTTGCACGCGTTCAAACTGGCGATCTTTCAATTTACTCGTCGCTTGCAGAACAAACACGTCGCTTGAACGAACTTGGCATTGATTGGAAAGTGGTTCCGGGCGTCTCCTCTTTCCAAGCGAGTGCCGCAGCTCTTGGCCAAGAACTGACGCTACCTGAAAAGTGCCAGACCATTATTCTTAGCCGAGCATCAGGTCGAACGCCTGTTCCTGAAAAAGAGAATCTACGCGCCCTTGCCTCTCACGAAGCAACACTGTGTTTATTTCTTAGCGCAACATTAATTCGTAAAGTGGTTCGTGAATTATCAGATGTTTACCCGCAAGATTGGCCAGTGGCTGTCGTTGAAAAAGCCAGTCGCCCTGAACAGCGAATATTCCGTGCTACATTGGGTACGATCGCCCAAGTTATGCATGATGAAGGGATTCGCTCCACCGCGATGATCATCGTCAGTAAAGTGCTAGGCGACAATGATTTTGTTGACTCTAAACTCTACGATCCGACCTTCTCACACGCTTGCCGAAAAGCACGTGTCGTTGAAGAGGGTGTAGCTGAAAGTGGAACATTGGAAGACGATAAGAGCGCAGACTAACCTCGCTCATTAGCTGTTGATTGGTTTATGCGTTTATTCATTTTCACTATCCAGTCAGCAGCATTATTTGGCAGATATGATGATCTTTTTTGATTTAAATTTTGGTTATTCAAGTTTAGCGATCGCGCTAATGATGATCGCAGCTTTGATGCTTGATCACTTACTAGGTGAGCCTAAACGATTTCACCCTTTGATCGGTTTTGGCTATGCGGTTGAGAAAATCGAGAAGCTGTTAAACCGAGCCACTAAATTCTCAGGTTTGATCGCATGGATAGCTGCGACTGTTCCATTGTGCTTACTCAGCTTTTGGCTACAACATACGCTACTAAGCATGGGGAACACATTAGGCTTTTGGCTATTTAATATCGTGGTTCTGTATATCGCGATAGGTCAACGTAGCCTGCTTGAGCACGCCCAGTGGATCCACCAGCCGCTGAGCCAAGGTGATCTTGATTTAGCGCGAGAGAAAGTTGGTTGGATCGTTAGCCGTAATACTGAAACCATGGATCAACGCCAGATCACGTCATCGACGATTGAGTCGGTATTAGAGAATGGTAACGATGCGATCTTCGGCACTCTATTTTGGTTTGCACTGCTTGGGGCTCCAGGGGCATTACTGTTCCGATTAGTGAACACACTTGATGCGATGTGGGGCTACAAAAATGAACGCTGGCTAGAATTTGGCTATGTGGCAGCAAAAGTCGATGATGTGATGGGCTGGGCACCTGCGCGCTTAACCGCACTTAGCTACAGCCTTTTAGGCAACACTAAGTTGGCTCTGAAATGCTGGAAAGAACAGGCTAAACATTGCTCGAGTCCAAACGGTGGCCCCGTAATGACATCAGGTGCCGGCGCACTACAAATCATTATAGGTGGCGATACTTATTACCACGGAAAACTTGTGAAAAAGCGTCCGATGGGAAAAGGTAATATTGCGACTTTAGAAGATATTCCACGAGCCATATCTTTGGTTCAAAAAACCAGTGTGCTTTGGGTCATCGTAATGCTATTACTTTCTATTTTAACTCTTTGTTTGTTTTGATTTCATGTCTATTTTAACTCTTTACTTTAAGTACGCTAATGACGATTAAACAACACTCAACCTCAAACGAACTTCCGCATCACGGTGGTAAGTTAATCGAGTTTTCATTGCGCTATCAAAGGCCAATCGAACAATGGGTCGACCTTTCAACTGGAGTGAGCCCGCATCACTACCCTATACCTGAAATCCCTGCATCGGTATGGAATCGGCTACCAGAAGACGATGATGGCTTAATCACAGCAGCGCAAACCTACTATCAAAGTGATGCCTTGTTACCCGTAGCTGGCAGTCAGGCAGCCATTCAATCGCTACCTCATATGATTGCAAAGACACAGCCAACATTGATGCACATCCTATTACCTCATACGGGTTACAAAGAACATCAACATGCGTGGCAGCAGTACGCAGAACAAAGCATACAAGCCCTCATATTCGACTTTTACCTACATAAACCGACAATCGAACAGCTCAAAACGGCAGACGTGGTCGTAGTGATTAATCCCAATAATCCAACCGCGCTGAATGTGCCACCAAGTGAAGTACTGACTTGGCTAGATCATATCCAAGATCATTCAACGCTCGTGATTGATGAAGCGTTTGTAGACTGTACTCCTGAGCTTTCAGTGTTACCGAGTTTCCCAACAGGAGTTCCAGATAACCTGATTGTATTGCGATCAGTGGGTAAATTTTTTGGACTAGCAGGAATTCGCGCAGGCTTTTGTTTTGCCTCGCCATTGCGTTTAAATATTCTTAAACAACACCTTGGACCTTGGACACTCAGTGGCCCAACTCGCTATGTCACCACACATGCCTTACTCAACTCCAATTGGCAAAAGAAAAACCGCCAACGCCTACATGAAGAGGCTCAGCGTATGAACCAACTCTTACAACTACATTTTGGCCAAATGGCGGGCTCGGTAAAAATAACATCACAGATACTCTTTCACCGAGTTGAAATTTCGGATTCGGCATCATGGCACCATCAACTTGCCAAGTTAGGGGTTTTTACTCGTCATTGTGATGAAAACGATGCACTTCGTTTCGGGTTACCCGCCAACGAATCACAATGGCAAGCGCTCACTCGCGCACTCGAACAACTCAAGGAATAATTATGTCTACAGCTTACTGTTCTGCCCTAGTGGTAGGCGCACCTTCTTCTGGAAGCGGAAAAACAACCGTGGTCGCCGCTCTAGCAAGAGCTTTGGTTCAACAAGGAAAGAAAGTTCGAGTATTCAAAACTGGGCCTGATTTTATTGATCCACAATTTCTATCTATTGCATCAGATACACCCACTTACCAATTGGATTTGTGGATGTGTGGTGAAGCGGAATGCCAACACTTAATTTACCAAGCAGCCCTAGAAGCGGATGTGATTCTAATTGAAGGCGTAATGGGTATGTTTGATGGCAAATGCTCAAGTGCTGATATTGCGGCTAAATTTAACCTTCCGATGTTGGCCGTGGTAGATGCTGGCGCAATGGCACAAACCTTTGGAGCCCTTGTAAATGGCTTATCGACATTCCGTGATGACGTGGATGTATTTGGTGTAGTTGCAAACCGCGTAGGTTCTGAACGTCACGCTGAAATGCTAAAAGAAAGCCTAAAACCTGAAACCGAGTTTTGTGGTTGGTTACCAAAAGACATGGATTTGTCGCTGCCAGAACGCCACTTAGGTTTAGTACAAGCACAAGAGTTAGATGACATAGAGGAGCGACTTAATCACGCAGCCAAGCTACTACTAGAACATGGTGATATCCCATTACCAACAGCACAAGCATTTGAAAAACCAAAGCAAGCACTACCAGCCAGACATGAATCATTGACTGGTCATACAATTGCAGTAGCTCGTGATAATAGCTTTGCTTTCTTGTATCAAGCCAACCTTGATTTGTTGATCGAATTGGGGGCAAAACTGTCATTTTTCTCACCGCTTGCACATGATGATTTACCAGTGTGTGACGCTTTGTATTTACCAGGAGGTTATCCTGAATTACATATGGATAAGCTAGCGCTCAATCATGCGTTAAAACAGCAAATCATCACACACATTGAACAAGGAAAACCTTGCCTAGCCGAATGTGGTGGCATGCTATACCTCAACAAAGCATTGACTGATACAGAAAGCCAAACAGAAAACATGGTTGGAGCGTTAAATGCCAAAGCGACTATGCAGAAGAAGCTAGCCGCGCTAGGGATCCTAGAAGCTAATTTCGATGGTCAAATGCTGCGTGGTCATACTTTCCATTATTCAAAAACAGACAGTAAAGAAACCGTGCTAACTCAGCCTGAATCTCAATATGGTAGGCCAACCGATCCTGTTTGGATAAAACAAAGCACCATCGCTTCTTATGCACATTGGTACTTCCCGTATAACCCTGATTTGGTAGCGAAAATATTCAAAGGAGCGCTTTATTAAGTATGGGTGAAAAAATGCGCCTTGAACGCTTTCAATAGGGCGTGTTGATCTTTCGAGCTGATTTTTGCAGCGAGTTGCTGGGTATTTA
>NZ_JBGONU010000035.1:0-53131 GCF_041439295.1 Vibrio sp. 1F253
ATAAATACCCAGCAACTCGCTGCAAAAATCAGCTCGAAAGATCAACACGCCCTAATTATGGAAACTGAACTAAAAGAGCTTGAACTTCAAGAGCTTATGGCAACAAAAGATGTCATCGTGCTTACCAGCTCAGAAGTGGCTGCCGTATCTTGGCTGATAGAGTGCTATCAAGAGAACGCTGATATTCAGATTATCGAGAGCGCACACCAGCTAGATACTGAAGCGGTTTTGGCGCAATGCCGAAGCAGCCTGAGTGAAAATAAAAAGGTCATACTTACCGCGCAGTTTCGTAGCCAGCTCCCTATCATCAACATCGCTTCACTGTGTAATGAGAAGCGCAAGTCATTGATCAATATTGAGTTGTTAGGCTGGGATGAAGAGACTCGCCTTCCTCATTCTTATAGCAGTTTCTAGGTTATAAGAATTTCTAGCTTATAGCGGTTCCTAGTTAACCGCATTCGCTATATAGCAGCCGTTTTAGGTAGCAGACAATGTAAGCGCATTACTTCAAATGTCTGCCGCCATCTAGGTGTAAGGTTCTTCCTGTCATGTAGTGACTGGCCAACACAAACTTGATGCCATCGATTATTTCCTCAAAGCCCGCTTCTGTGGGAATCAGAGCTTTCTTCAGCGCTTTGGTTTTGTATGCCTCATCGTCATGTTCATTAAACTTAATCATGGCTGGAGAGAGGGTATTTACTTTCACCTTGGGAGCCAGCATCGCAGAAAACGACAAAGTCAGGTTGTTGAGTGCAGCTTTACTGGCCGCGTAAGCAATGTGTTTTTTACTGCCTTTTTCAGCAACGTAATCACTGATGTGGATGATGTCTGACGTTTTATCGCCAGACATCAGTTGGTCTTTGAGCGTTAAATTGAACAGATAAGGCACGGTAGCGTGAATCGTCATCATCTGGTGCATGATGTGTGATGCATTTTCACTGGGATCTTTCTTGCTCTCAGGTTTCCAGTCCGAAGCGTTGTGTATGACGGCTCTGAGTGTCTTATATTCTTGACCAACATAATCAAGAAAGCCCTCTAAGTTGCTTTGTTGATAAAAGTCTACTTGCTGCAAGTCGGCTCCATTGTCGCGCAACCGTTGCAGTTGAGGATAGTCGCTGCGGTAAGTGCCAACCACTTTGTATCCATCCGCTATAAGTTGCTGCGCCAATGCGAATCCGAGTCGCTTTCCCACGCCGGTTATCAATATCGTTTCACTCATCGTAAAAACTCAGCTCTGGTTTGAGGGTTAGTTTTGAAAATACCACCGAGAGCGGTTGTTGAGGTTTCAGAGTTTGCATCCATGACGCCTCTGGATTTAACGCAATAGTGCGTGGCTTTAATCGTCACGGCCACGTTTTCTGTCTCTACTAGAGTCTGTATCGCGACTAGGATTTGCTGAGTAAGGCGTTCTTGTACCTGAGGACGCTGAGCAAAGAATCGAACGATACGGTTTATTTTAGACAGCCCAAGAATCTTGTTTTCAGGTATATAAGCCACTTCCGCTAAACCATCGATGGTAATGAAGTGGTGTTCGCACGTCGACGTTAAATCGATATCCGATACCTTGACCATTTCATCAACCGACATTTTGTTTTCTATAACACTGATTTTCGGGAAGTTATCGTAATCGAGCCCTGAAAATATCTCATGGACGTACATCTTTGCAATGCGATGAGGTGTTTCAGCAAGGCTGTCATCGGTTAAATCCAGTCCAAGCGTACTGACCACTTCCGTCAACAGTCCTTTGATGCGGTTGTACTTCTGGTTGGGGTTCATTTCGCTCTCTGTCATTGGAGTTTCAAGTCCTCTTGCGAGCAAAGCTTCTCTTACTTTTTCGGCTTCTGTGTTCAGCATGACGCACTCCTTATGAAATATTGTCGCTGTCTGCTTCATAGCTAAGCGTGAGTGAAACGGAGTCGGCAAAACGTAGGGCATGAGGCTTATCAATTCTTACTTGAGCGTATCGTACCCATGGATGATCGATACAGATGCCGAGTACGTCGCTGGTCAATTTTTCCAAAAGCAGAAACCTTCCGGATTCGACATGTTGAATGATCTTCTTGCAGATGTTTTTGTAGTTAAGCGCGTTGTCCACATCATCAGAGAGGCAAAGGTTGTTCGCGGGGTAGTGGATTTCTGCGTTGATAACGATGTCTTGCTGCTTAGACTTTTCTTCTTCGTTGAAGCCGATGAAGGTTCTTAGTCTGAGGTTTGTAATAGTGATAATGGCGTTGTGATTCATAACAGTGTCCAATCCTTAGAAAGTGAAGTCAGTTACGTGCTTGTTTTAAGAAAAGATCAGTAAAGCTCAGGCGATTAAGAGTTCAGTCGTTCATTTTGCAGCCGTTCTTTTTTCAGTCATGGAAAGGCTAAGTGAAACTGAGCTCGAAAGGGATGGGTTCGGTTTTCTGGCTCAATTGATCAAAGCTTTCCCAGAGCTGCTGGAATGAGATGTCTAGAGTGGGGTGGCGTTCTTGCGCGGCAACATCGACTAACGGTCTGAGTACAAATGCGTATTCGGTGATTTCGCCTCTGGGTAGCTCTACGCCATCGATCATGCCTACTTGATTACCATAAAGAAGGATGTCGATATCCATCGTGCGTGAAGCATAGGCTTTGGTTTGATGCTTGCGATCATTCTCTGCTTCGATTTGATGTAGAACCTGAATCAGTTCGGCGACAGGAAGGTTACATTCAAACCCAACGACAAGGTTTAGGAAGTTGTCCCCCTCGAAACCGACAGGCTCGCAATCGTAGAAATTAGATATGTGCAGCGGTGCAAAGCGGTCATTCAATGCTTTGAGAGATTCTGTGACGTGGTGTTCGCGGTTAATGTTGCTTCCGATGCTGACATAGACGTTGGCCATAGTATTTCCTTCCTTTTAAGGAGCCTATACGTCCAACTCGCGAGGAAGATCAGCTATGTATCCTCTTAGAGGTTGGAGGACAAAAGAAAATACGGTTCTGCCGCAAATCGCGTCTGATAGTGATAGAATCCCCGCATCAGAATTATCGAGAATCTAGGTATTTATAGACAATGTTTATCCATCACGTTAACGGCATCGACTGGCTGGTGATTACAGCTTTTGAAGAACTGAAAACTATGTTTATCGAAGATGCAGGTCCAATCCCATCTTACTTCTCGACCGCCAGCGAATTGAGCCTGATTGATCAAGCCAAGCGCAGTTATGGATTTTTACCTAAACTCCGCGGTGTGATCACTGATACCGGCACGTATCAAAGTGAAAATCTTGAAGAAGATTTGAACCCACAGCTTGCGTGTATCGTTGAAGGGCGAGGTCGGGTGTTTATCTATCACGGCGACTATGTGGCTTTTGTCGATGACGAACAAACCTTCATTACCCGAATGGACTGAATATTATTCAGTGGGTTTGGAGCGGTTGATTGGTTAATAGAATAATGGGTTGCGAATAAGCTGCTCTGTAGATAAAACTAAGGCCTCGTGTGTGTGAGGCCTTAGTTTTGAGGCTGTTACAATAAACCGATCTCTAACGGGTAATTGGATAGAAGTGTTCTAGTCCATGACAATTAGAGTCGTTACTATCCTTACCAGATATCTTCGATTAAAGAGTCTTTAAGCTGCGCAGCTGCGGCAATGTTTTCTTTCGACATGTACTGTTTCACGTCGATTATCTCTTTCTCTGCATCCGAGTTTCCGTATTCCTGCGCGACTTCAAACCATGCTAGCGCTTTAACAAAATCGCTCCATGTACCGTGACCATTACGGTAGGCGTAACCAACGGAATATTGACCATAATCGTTGCCCTGCATTGCGGCGTGAGTGTAATACTCTAATGCTTTTTTTGCGTCTGTAGTTTTGAAACCACACGGTTTTTTGTATCGCGTAGAAGAGTAAATATCACCCATCTTCACATAAGAAAGTGTATGTTCATCTTCTTCAATGGCTTTGCTAAATAATTGCATCGCTTTAGAGCAACTCTTTTCAACGCCTTGTCCATTTAGGTAAGAAATACCCAAATTGTACATAGCACTTGCATCGCCTAAGTTAGCCGATTGCTCAAACCAATACGCAGATTTGGAGAAGTCTTGAGTGACACCTTGACCTTCATCGTATGAAAATGCGAGTTGATACATCGCGTCAGAATAACCCGCTTTTGCAGAAGCTAAGTAATAGTCGTTGCCTTTCTTCAGGTCGACAGGTGTACCTTCACCATCAAAATACATTACGCCTAATGAGTAGAGCACATAAGGGTCTTTGCTGGTTTCAGCTTTGTGGTACCAAGCCAGTGCTTTTTCGTATTGCTCTTCGTAGTAATAATTATCTGCCAAGGTAATCATCGCTTTCACCTCACCAGATTCCGCTACTTGATTCATGTACTCATATCCGCGTTGTAAGTTCTCTTCATACATTGAATCTTCAATTAAAAGGTTAGCAGCCTGCATTAGCAATTCGTTATCGCTAGACGTTTCTGCGTTCTTTAAAAGTGCGAGTTCTTCGCCTTCAAAAGCTTCTATCTCAAGATCGTATGCAAAAGTGCTAGCGGATAGCAGCAGCGACAGTGACGTTAAAAAAGTACAACTTTGTTTTATCATTTAAGCCATTTCTTATATTAGTAATGTTTCACATGAATATAACAAAACAGCTTTGAAAATAAAGGAAATTTCGGGGTATCGAAAACCGAATTCACGACAATGAGACCTAGGGCATCTCAATATACTGGAAGCAACCAAGACTGGTTAATAAACGTTGACCCAAGCGATTAACTCTATGGCTTAGGCGCGGAAACTAGGTGGCACTGACTCAGTAGCAATGGACAGAGCTCTATATGTGCCGATAATGATCTAGAGGTCTTTAAACCCAAGTTATCGTGACACTCATTACCTGACTGGCAGCTTGGTCTTTGTTTTTACCTGACCGAAGGCGAAGCTGGATTCAATCGAAGCAATATTGGGCAGGCGGGTTAATTGCTTGCGGATAAACTGCTCGTAGCTTTTTAGCGACTCGCTGACTACATGCAATAGGTAGTCGTGATTGCCCGTCATTAGAAAGCACTCTAACACTTCATCAATCACTTCGATGTGCTGTTCAAAGTCTCGCATGTTCTCTTCTGTCGGCTTTTCAAGTTTCACCAACACAAACACATTGACTGGCAGGCCACACGCTTCTTGGTCAACACTGGCGTGATAGCCGCGAATAATCCCTTGTTTCTCTAATGCTCGAACTCGGCGTAAGCAAGGAGAGGGCGACAGTGCTACTCGGTCGGCCAACTCTTGATTAGTCAGCCGAGCGTTGCTTTGCAGTTCAGCCAGTATTTTCTTATCGATCTCATCCATTGGCATATTCCATCAATATTGAATTTAGTTTGGCAATATTATTGCTCAAAGTGTATGTCTTACTTCGTAAATAGCAATTTTTAGCATCTGCACAAAGCTAAAATTAAAGGAGGAGCAACCAGCATGGAATGACTTAGGAACTATGAATACTTCAACTCAACTTAGCCCGCTGCGTAAAACTACCAAACACGAACAAGCAGAAGCCCTTGCCATTGAGCAAGCCAAGCATTTTGGTATCGACCCAAACAGTGATTACGGCGTCACGCTTATCGAACTGGCGACGACACTGTACAAAGCCAATACCAAGACACACGATCTTTGGGCATTGACGGTTGATGGCCTTTCAGAGCTCGATAAGAGCGACCGAATCGCTTGGTTTAACGCTAAACGTTTTTTGTCATTCCAGATCGCTAAGATCCTCGACAATCTGCAAAACCCAATGCGCGCCACTTACCAGTCTATTGCCACCAATAATGGTAATTTTGCATCCAAAGGTGCGTATCCTATCTTCGATAATGTCGCTGCTATTTTCTCTGCGAGCCCTGTGATTACACGTACCGCGACCTATTTGTTTGCGTGTACAGAATGGATTGAAGATGCGTTTAATGGTAAGGAGCCGCTGCACGATATTTACTCTCGACTGCTTAACCCAACATCGATTTCACTGGCTAACCACATGGTTGATATTGAGGCAGGCTCTAGAGCCAATGAGTACCTCGCATGGAACTTTAACTCGGGGATGGCCGCTATTGATGGGTTGTTGAGCCATCTACTTGGGTATGAAGACATTGTCTTAGCTTCACGCAATATCTACGGCGGTTCTTACCAACTGTTGGAAGATTGGTTTGGCAAGCCTTCGAACCTGAATGTCGCGGTAGAGTGGGTGGATGGTTACTCCGGGGATGAGTTTGCGACGCGACTTGATGAGGTTGCCGATAAATACGCAGATCGCATCGCTGCGGGTAAGAAAATCTACGTCTACCTAGAGTCACCGTGTAACCCGCATGGACACGTGTTAGATGTTGCTAGTATCAGTAAAGCAGGTCACTCTCGTGGTTGGGATGTGATTGTTGACTCGACAGTGGGCACGCCTTTATTACACCCAGTACTGAAACGTGATGATGTGATGGAAAGACCCGATTATGTTATTCACTCTTACACCAAAGAACTGGCGGGTTCTGGCACCACAACTGCTGGGGTTGTGATTGGCCGTAACGAGACCATGTTTATTCCAAAAGGAGAGGAGGTCACTTTCACCAAACCTAACGGCGATGAGGTCACCATTCCATGGAACGAAACGCTGTTTTGGAATGTGTACTACATTAAGGGCGCATTCCTAGACGCAGACAAAGCGTTTGAAGTGCTCAATGGTATGAAAACGTATGAGATGCGAGTGGTGCAAAAAACGATTAATACCCTGGCTCTGGCGAAGATCTTCGATGCCCACCCAGACATCAATGTGTCATGTCCAGCTTTGCCAGACAGCGATAACTATGAACACTGCCAGAACAACATGTACTTGGGTTTACCAGCGGCGCTTTTCACAATCGATATGGAAGGTAACGGCGACCGTGCACCAATCAATCGAGATGGGTTTAAACAGTTCTTCGACATGCTTGAGCCAGCAATCGGCATGCAAGTGAGCTTAGGGCAAACCAACACCGTGGCCTTGTGCCCAGCACTGACCACGCACTCAGAGCTCAGCGATGAAGCGTTAAATGAAGCAGGCATCAAGCCAACCACAATGCGTATCTCTATCGGCTTGGAAGATCCGCGAATGTTCATCGCTCACATTATCGAGGCCGCTAAATTGTCGATTGACCGCAAACACGCAGACTTCTCATCGAGTTTCCCGAGTGGTGAGAGTATCGATGAAATCTATATGCAAACCTATATGGATGTACACCAGAGGTTTGTGAAGAGCTTGCCGAAGTTTGAGCAACTTACTCAGTAAGCTGAGTTATTAAGGAAAGGTGACAATCACTTATTTGGTATACGGTGGCCACTGTTGTAGTCCAGTCATGACACTTAGGGGGATGTAAAAATGCCTGCTAAGTCAGCAGGCATTCATAGATGCTAATTTGCTTAGAAAGCTTAGGAATCTTTGGATGTTTTGGAAACTTCGTGTTGTTCAATCATGAAGGCAATGGCTTCATCGCTTAAACAAGATTTACTCACATATTGGCGCTGCTTTCCAATATGAAGGATAAAGCCGAGATCGGTCTGTTCAAGTTGGTCGATGTCACGCCAAGCGATAGTATTGGTGGCTTTACGGTTTTTATAACTCACACCATCAGTATCCCCTGAAAAGACCACTTTGCTGCCAGCACCTGAGCTAATTTTTTGTCGCCATAACCACCAGGTTCTCTTGCAATATACACTGAACGCTTCAATCACACTCAAAACGATAAAAAACCAGCCTACGTAGCCACTAGGTAACAGTTCAAACTCCAATAGAACCCAACCAAAAATAAGAAACAAAAATGCCTTTAAATAGGCTTTTGGAAATTGCGTCGGAAGGCTCGTTTGATCATAACACTCTGCAAAAAACGTTTTGTCGAGGGTGTATTCTGTGGTGAAACCGGGATCTTTAGGCATGTGTGGCTACTTTGTAGTTCTTTGTTGAGGCGCATTATATCGCTTCACGCTGGTTTGTCTTAGCGGTTTCAATCCTCTTTTGTAAATCAATAATACTGAATGTGCTTGTTCATGCCAGAGTCAGTTGTTATTTCAATTGATGTTAAATGATGTTGTTGAGGATTTACTTCTTAACTTAAGTATCCATTCTGTAAATCTTATTTCTCATACGATAGTTATTGGCATATGCCAGTAATGGGGCGTATTCTGAATTCCTGATCATCAATAACAGGAAGTTACTATGTTATACGCAATACCTTGTCGTGACCTTCATGTCGGCAACCATTTTGCCCGTTCTCCACAGATCGCGATTGTCGATGAGCAACAACAAATAAAGCATCTTATTCCTTTGGTTGAGTCAGACAGCCCGTGCAATAAGAAGAAGCAATGGATGTCCGTCGTTAAATCTTATGATGTGAAAGCTGTTGTGGTTCGTCACATCGGGAAGAAAATGCTGTCGCACTTGTTCAATCATGACGTTCGCGTTTTTACATCTAAAGGAAAAGCCGAAGTTACCACTCTGGATTTTAGCAATCTACAAGAAGTAAACGACCTCGATTATGGTCGCGAGTCGCGAAATAGCGGGTGTAGCAATAAAACGTGCGGCGAGAAAGGGCACAAAAAACAAGCTTCGATTTTAATGGCACAGCCTAATCAGCTAGGCGCTATTCGAGGGTTCCGTAAATGACCTTTTTGTTGACGCTATTGGGGTTTGTCGGAGTCGTTACACTGATGGCGATAGGCGTGATTTTTTCGCGCAAGCCAATCAAAGGCAGTTGTGGAGGACTCGCACAGTTAGACATTGAGCGCGAATGCAATTGCAAGGATGTGTGTGAAGGGCAAAGCCGAAAGTTGTATCAGATTACTGAGCCATCAAGCTAAGTATCAAGTTAAGTATCAAGAGTTCTCGCTCGCTGAGTTAAATAACTTCTGGCTAACACGTGAATTAACTGCCTTGAATCACCAACGCATGGCCGTTGACGATGCACTTGGCGACTTTGGCTCTTGCACGCTTGATGATGTTGCCGAACGTTTGGCGAGACACCTGCATCTGCTCGGCGGCTTCAAGCTGGCTCAATCCTTCTTGATCAGCCAAGCGTAAGGCTTCTAACTCTTCTAATAGCAATTCTTCTTTATGAAGCTCGTCCATAGGAACGCCATTAGGCTTAAAACATGAGTAAGCCGCACGGGTACATAATTGACGATGTTTTTTTGGTCGAGCCATATCAATCTCTAGGAATCTAAGGGTTCACAGGAATAAGGGTAAGTATGAAGGTTTTCATTCCTCACAACCATCGCCGTTGCCAAGTGTGCAGCCAAGGTTTTTTCACAGACAGCCCCATTTGTTTTGAAGCTGTTGGTGAAGGCGAGACTTTGGCTCAGTACGAAACGCTAGCTAAGCATGAAACGCCAGTTAAGCATGAAAATTTAACTAAGTATGAAGCTATAGCCAAGATTGTACCAACAGATAAAGCTGAGGGCTACGACGGTATTATGCAGGGGGGTATTGTTACTGCGTTACACGACAGCGCGATGTTGTATTGCTTGTTCCATAACAATATCAATGCGATGACGGTGAGTTTAACTTCTCGCTTTCACCATCCAATCGCCATTGGTCAGGAACTCGAAATTCGCGCTCAATGGGTGAAAAGCAGACGTAATCTTTATTTCCTCGAAAGCCAAATTACGCAGTGCGGGAAGTTATGTTCGTCGGCAAAGAGTCAGTTCATGTCAGCACCGCCTAGATTTGATCTGAACTAGAAGCTTTGTTCTTTTTGAAGTATTTGAACGTTGCCCAGACGGCATAAGCCGAAACACCTACGATCAACGCTGAGCGAAGTAGAATAGGTGCATCATGCTCAAGTTGACTAACATGCGGCACAATACTGGCGAACAATCGACTGGTAAAAAGCAGCCCCATTACTAACATAACAATTTTATTCATGTGACCTGCCGTTCAATAGGGTACGTTGCACAGAAACAGTTATGGGGTGGGCTACACGGCCAAAAAACTATTCTGCTCGAAATAAAATCATGCGCTTCTCAAGCTTGGTCGTCAACGCGATATCAGCTTAAAGCCAGTAAGCTAAAGTTTCGTTTTTGAAAGCGAGGGGGATTGCAAGTGAAGAGGGGATTGAAAGGGGGAAGAAGAGTGATCCGCTAGGGCTTGTTCTTCAAACTAAAATGCCACCGCAAATCTGCAGTGGCATTTGAATGACAACAAACCATCATGTAAATCTTTAATTACAGCTCTAACAGTTTGGCTAATTCACGCTCTTCGAGCAGCTCTTCAATGCGTTGACGAGCCTTAGGCCCTTCTGCTTGTGCTTTGGTTGACTTGCCGGCTTTTTTACTGCGGCTCGTTTTTGTTTTTTCCTTAGTTGTCATCGGTAACCTTCCTTGTATTTTCTATCTTACAGGTTGCATGTCTCTTTTAGTGCTTTACCTGCTTTAAATGCTGGTGTTTTTGACGCTGAGATTTGAATCTCTTCTCCAGTTCTTGGATTGCGACCAGTGCGAGCAGCGCGGCTATTCACTTTAAAGCTACCAAATCCAAGGATAGATACATCGTCGCCATTAGCAAGCGTAGTCGAGATGCCTTCAACGAGTGCATTGAGTGCTGTGCCTGCTTGCTCTTTTGAGATGTCAGCAGAAGTTGCGATGTGTTCAACTAATTGAGATTTGTTCATGTTTTAAATTCCTTGTCGAGTTCGTCTGGCGTTTGGTTTTTGCAAACTATTGGTTAAATATGACCAATATGAACTGAAGTTATGTCATTGCTAGGATTGAACTTTGTAAAGTAACAAACGAAGTTGATTATAAAAACATATCACGCCTCATTCAATGCAAATCATTGACTATTACTTGTTTTCGGCCAGTTATGGACAGTGAGTCATGAAAATGAACATCGTTTTGTTTAAATTAATTCATGATATCAATTGAAAGTTAATATTTTGCTGTATGTAGAACAGACAAAAAAGCCCAGCGTGTGTGCTGGGCTCATGCTTTTTTGAAGCAATCTGTTTTTTAAAGCAATCGAGTATTTGAAGCGGTTTTGTACTCGGAGCTAACGCAACGAAAATTATTTAGTAATAAAGATCTGTTCCGTTTTTAGCGAAGTCATCGAGCGAACTTGGCGCCAAATGTAGTAGAAGATACCTAACATCATCAACATACTTGGTATAGCGATGGCCGGGTAGCTGTAAAGTGTCAACTTACCCAATTCTTCATTAAAAGCTGCAGTACCTGCTGGGCTAGTCACAATCCAAGTCGCTAGAAAGTAGTTCATCGCAGAAGAAAATGCGAAGGTACTAGCGAATAGGTAGTTTGACTTCATTAGGCAACGATTAAACTCAGCTTGGTTACCAAACTGTCTTAAACGCTCTTCGATTAGAGATATGTTTAACAGTGCAGGCGTGAAGATAACTTTTTGGATAAACGGGTAGCGAGTGAAGGTTGAGCCAAGAACCGCTAAACCAATTAGGCCGGGTATTAATGCTTCTTTTAATGCTAACCAACGAGTGTCGAGTTCGAAGAAGCCGATACCGCCGGTTAATAGTACGCTGACAAAGCCAAGTGCCGCGATGAAGTTAAACTTCTTGTTGCGGACTAACTCCATACCACCGTAAGCAATAGGGAAGGCAAGCGCGACAAGTAGTGCTAAGCCAGTTCCTAGGTGTTCCTCTCCACTGAACTTCATTAAGATGAATGAAGGAAGAAAGACGTTAAATACGACTTCGAAAAGAGGACTCGATTTTTTGTTTTCTGTGCTGCTCATAATTTCTAAATACATTATATTATGGATTTATTCTCAGGGATTGTTGTTTACCTCGCTCAAGATGTAAAGCCTTAAGACGTCATGCTGTGTAACGACATGTGACATCAACGACATCTCTGAACTTATAGAACGCGTAATTCAACACTTTCGTGTCTGAGTTCTCGATTAACTTGGGGCTTATGGTGTGAAAGCAGTTGCTTGCTGAGTCAATTTATATGAACGCCATAGCTAAGCTTTCGCGTTTTTCTGCAGTGATCCACATTCATCAAGTTACCTAAGGCTGCAAACGCATATCCATATAATTGGAAACATGTATGCCAAGTTGCTTGTGATATTTTGGTTATGTTATAACATAACCAAAATATCACTCTTACTGAGAATAACGTTCGTATCGGTAAGAGGAAAACAACAAGCATGTATCAAGGAGATGACGTAATGAATGCCGTGTTAACGAAACCTGTGACAACCGATAATAATCAGCCACTTAACATTGGTTCTGCTGCAAGTATCAAGGTTCATGCGAATCATGCTCCATGCTATAGCGCTTCTGAGCAGCCAACGGTGCTGGCAGACATCTATCAAAGCAATGTCAATATTGCGATTTGGCAGCGTACATTTGATGAAGATTTAACAATGGCAATCAGTGAATTTATCGCCTTGAATCCAAACTTCAGTAAATCTATGAGCCTGTCTCCAGACAACGCCTATGAGAAATTGGAGTTTGCTACCGACGAAACCGCATCTAAAGCACTACTAGAAAACATGGTAGAGCTGGTGGATATGTTCTGTTGTTTGTTCGATCTTGAAGAAGTAGGGCTCCGTTTGGCGGTTCTGAATAAAGCGATGTGCCCGCGTTTCCATTTTGATCAAGTGCCTTGCCGCTTGGTGACAACTTATCATGGTGTTGCGACTCAATGGTTGCCAAACGACTTAGTCGATCGTTCTAAGCTAGGACGAGGAGCCAACGGACAGCCCGATTCTGCTTCAGGCTTATACACTCATGAATCTGATATTCAACAAATGGCGAGTGGAGATGTGGCGTTGTTGAAAGGAGAGAGTTGGAGTGGCAATGAAAATGCGGGTCTTGTGCACCGTTCTCCCGTTACTTCATCTGACGAGACACGATTATTGCTGACGTTAGATTTCGGCTAATAAGCTTTTTTATGAGATGAGATGAGATGAGATGAGATGAACAAGCGGCTAAGTGCAGCTTGCTCTTATTCGTTTAAGCGAATACGCGGATGCGGTGTCCGTCTGGATCAACAGCAAGGAAGTTGATGCCGTAAACGGACTCTTCTGGCACTTGCTCAAATTGGATGCCTTTTTCTTTCCATGCTTTATAGAGGTTCTCCAGTGTCTCTTTGTCAGCAAGAGGCATAGAAAGCTCAGTGCCACCACCCTTGATGCTACTTGCTGGGGTTAGAACATCTGCTTGCTTGAGTGTGATTTTAATATTGTCTGCAAAGTCTAGAACAGCAAAGGTCGGTGATAGAAGCTTTGGTTCGCAATCAAATGCTTTTGCATAAAAGCCCATGCTGCGATGAATGTCTGTGACATAAAGAACAAATGAATCAATGGTAAACATAATAGCTCCTGAACTGTTCAATTGGATTTGCCGTGTTGGTTTCAGTCAACTCGGCTTTTGTGTTGAGCCCGATTTGGGACCACAGCAATGTATCGAAACCCTGTGACAGTTTTTGTCAGTAGCGAATCACTTTATCTGCAATGCCTTCCATGCTCTGCCAATCTTTGATCAATTGATGACGCGTACGCTGATACTTTTCCTCAAGTATTGTCCATTCGGCAATCCTGTCGAGCCTGAAGTTACGATACGCACTTCGTACTTCACACCAAGCAACCAAAACATAGTGCTGTTCGAATAAGCCAATCAACATTGGCCAAACGATTCTTGAACTCACATTAGCTTTTGCGTCTGTGTAATGAATCTCAGCTTTGTTCTGTTGCTTAATCGCTAACTTGATATCTGACAGTTCGATGGATAACTCTGCGACTTCAATGATTGAAGCAACACGCAAAATATCTTCACTGTGTTTGGCCTGGTGGTCAGCAGGTAACACCGCAGAAATCTTAGCAATGGCATTTCTAGCCGATTCACTGAATTCCCCGTTGGCTTGCTTGGCGACCCATTCAGCACCAAGCCGTAACGCTTCCAATTCTTCCGTTGAAAACATCATCGGAGGGAGAGTGAAGGTCGGTTTCAACTGATAGCCAACTCCTGCTTCACCATCAATTTCAGCACCTTGTGCTTGCAGTGTCACGATATCGCGATAAATAGTGCGAGTACTTACATTGAGTTCTATCGCCAAGTAGTCGGCGGTAACTGGGTATTTATGGCAGCGTAATAGTTGGAGTAGGTCAAAGAGACGTTGGCTTCGGGACATAGAAAAACTCAGACGACAGAATGAACGATTAGATTAATGGATCAAAACTCGTAACGCTATTTAGGTTGTGAGAAATGGCGTGATCTGTGCCTTTACCAGTCCTAAAGTTTGACGCCTACCGTTGAACTTATTCTCGTTTCCAATTTGAAATTTAGAGTTCACCATTCTCTAAATCAATGGGTTACGATGCGTGCTCTTACTCACACATATGAATAATTCAACCGGTTAGCTGGTTTCTTAATTTATTTTAAAGCGTAAAATATATCCCGCTTGCAAACCGCTTTGGCAACCAATTTGTTCGCCACGGTTTTTTACTTCCAAATTATAGGTTTCCTATGTTCAAGAAACTCTCGCTTAAAAATAAGCTGGCGATCTCTGCCAGCATGGCCATTATCCTGGGGGGGATTTTGGTCGAGGTATTGTCTTTTCGTGCTTCATTGCAACGGTTAGATATTGAAGTTGAACAGCGCTTAGAAGGTGCATCAGCTTCTTACAATCAATATGTATCGGATTGGATCTTATCCAAAGAACGTGCGCTTACTTCACTTTCGAAGGAGTCAACACAAGAAAGCTTGGTGACTCACCTGAAGCAGGTTCGTGATTCAGGGGCGTTTGATAATGTGTTCTTAGCGTTCCCAGATGGCTCGCAAAAAAATGCGAATGGCGTAGTGTTGCCACCGGGCAATGATGATCCACGCGTATGGGGTTGGTACACCAATGCGGTTGCGAACCCAAGTAAGGTGTTCATGGATAACCCAACGGTTGCCGCGGCAACTGGGGCGAACGTTGTGTCGTTGGGTACTGCAATGCAACTGCATGGCCAGCAGGTCGTTTTAGGTGCTGATGTAGAAATTACCGACATTCTAAACAGCCTTGAAAAAGTGATTCTTCCAGGCGAAGGCTACATGTTTATCGCGACCAACAAAGGCACGGTTTACACGCACGCTGATACAAAGTTGCTGAATGAGAACATTAGCTCGCTAGGGCTAGATTTTTCTGATGTACAGAAGGCACTGACTAGCGGTAAAGACACGGCTATCGAGTTAAATGGCAGCGACTATGTTCTGTACGCACGTGCGATTGATGGTACAAGCCTGATTACTATCAGTGTTGTTAATCATGACTCTTTGGTTGCACCGTTATTTGATGCGGTGATCGGTCAAGTGTTGGTGACACTGTTGGTTGTGATTGTATGTACCATATTGTTTAACCTGCTGTGTACTATTCTGTTCCGTCCGTTGAACCATGTGTCTCAAGCACTGGCGCAGATCGCTAATGGTAGTGGTGATTTAACTCAGCGTATTCATGTTGAGAACCAAGATGAAGTAGGAGAACTAGCACAGAACTTCAACACTTTTGTAGGAAGTTTACAGCAGTTGATTGGTCATATTCGTGGGCAATCAGAGCAGCTTAACAGCCAGTCAGAGAAAAGTACTCAGCGAGCGAATCGTTCGGTGGATGAGCTTAATCATCAACAGCAAGAGATCACCATGGTGGCGACGGCTGTAACGGAAATGGCGAGTGCAACGCAAGAGATTGCATCGCATGCTGAGCAAACCGCAAAAGCGGCACAAGACTCTGCGACAAGCACTAATAGCGGTCACGCCCTGGTTGTCGATACTAAAGGTTCTATCAATAACCTCGCCAATGAAGTGAACGAGGCGGGCAACGTGATCAGCGAGCTAAACAAGCATGCTCAAGAGATTTCAACGGTACTTGCTACGATTCAAGGTATTGCAGAGCAAACTAACTTGCTTGCTTTGAATGCTGCGATTGAAGCGGCGCGTGCTGGTGAACAAGGTCGCGGTTTTGCTGTAGTTGCAGATGAAGTACGTGTGCTTTCTCAACGAACTCACTCTTCAACAGAAGAGATAAAGTCAACGATTGATGTTTTACAACGCACAACGGCTCAAGCGGTTGATCTTATGGAGAGCAGCTCGAAACTGGCAATACATTCCGTCGAAGATGCCGACCGAGCTTCACATGCGCTAGAAGAGATCAACACAGCGGTGGCTTTGATTAGTGATATGGCGACTCAAATTGCTACCGCAGCAGAAGAGCAAACGCACGTGACGGGTGAAATTACTCAGAACATTACGACCATTAAAGATGTTACCGACCACTTAGTTGTGGGCGCACAGGACAGCTTAACTGAGTCGAACGAACTTAAGAGCCAAGCCGCTGGTTTAAGTGACAAAGTGGCGACTTTTAAGCTTGCTTAACGGTTTCACTCACTGATGCCTGATCAGTGAGTGATTGTTAAGCAATAAGTCAAAGCGACGTAGATTACGTCGCTTTTTTTGTATCTGTGAACCATGCAATTCTCTATGAATCAGTTTCTGAAAACTCTCTAAGCGCGCTCATTGCTTCGTCTGCTTTCTCTTTCTGAACGAAGATATGGTCGTGGTAATAACCAGCAATTACGTTGGCGCTAATGCCGTATGAACCTAGCTTGGTGGCAAAAGCCGCTGTTAATCCAACCGCTTCAAGACTGGAGTGTACCGACAAAGTAACCAAGCTAAACACACCATCGAAATCGAGTTGAGCTTGGCGTGCGGCATCCTCAGTGAGCACCAAGGTTAAGCCTTCTTTTTCACGAAAGGTCGCGATTGGTTCGAGTTGAACATAATCTGCCAATCCCCCGTCTACAGTACAAAAAACATAATCACCTTCAATGAGCTCTGGTGACATGGACTTTAGCAGAATGTCTAAATCGGTAATGGCGGTCATCGTCTTTTTCCCTGCGTAATCGCGTTTGTTTATGGTGTTGGATCATGCAGCCAAGATAGAATTTAGTTCTGCATAAGTAAAATTAATAATACTTATTCCACATCAGTATTATTAATGTCGAGATTCCTTCCATCTTGATGGCATCGAACAAGTGCTGAGTGTTGAGATGGAGTGGCACTAAACTCATTATCTCGGCTGTGTTTTAGAACAGCCTGGAGATTGTGTGTTACATTTAAGTTGATACACAACTGGAGATATCGATGATCTGGCTTTCAGTGAAAGTACTACAGATTGGACTTGTCTATGGATACAGGAAGTATCAAAAAACGAAAAGAGCTCCTATGTAGGGGCTCTTTTTTTAGATGGCCTTTTCTTATTAAAGTGAGACTTTCTCTTGGAGTGAACAGTGTTGAAAGAAATGGCGTATTTGTCCGGTTTAATAGCCAGTACCTAAACTGATCCTGAAATTTCATATCATCAATAAGCGAATTTATGTTGAAAATCGAACCCATTACCCCTCACATCGGTGCTCGTATTCATGGAGTCAATCTCGCTACATGCAGTGCGACTGAACTTGATGAGGTTTATCTGGCGCTTCTAACTCATCAAGTGATTTTTCTGGATGATCAAACCCTTTCGCCAGAACAGCATTTGATGATTGCAGAGCGATTTGGACAACTCGAACCAGCACATCCATTTTTCCCTCGCGTCGAACATGCACCTCAAGTGAGTGTCATCGAAACAACCCGTGGTAATGCACCCATGGAAAGCTATTGGCATACGGATCTAACCTGGCGAAAATTGCCATCGAAAGCGTCGTTGTTGCATGCCCAACATATTCCAAGCACCGGTGGGGATACGATTTGGTGTTCGATGACGGCGGTTTTCGAGTCATTAGATGAAGACATGAAAGCAAAGCTGAGAGGGTTGTCTGCGACTCATTCGCTGGTGGCTTTCGAGGGAGTTGAGTCAGATCAGATAGAGCTTGATTGGCACAAATCACTACTTAAAACCGCGCAGAAAAATCCACCTGTAATCCATCCTGTTGTTCAGAGCCATCCGGAAACCGGTAAAGAAACACTTTATATCAATGAACAGTTTACTCGTTATATCAACGAGCTCGACCGACAAGATAGTGATGCTTTACTTTACCAACTGTTTGAAATTGCACGACGCCCTGAGTTTCAAGTCCGTTTCAAATGGGACAAGGGATCAATGGCTATTTGGGACAATAGGGTAACGCAACATTACGCGGTGATTGATTACGGCGATACTCCAAGAAAGATGCATCGCGTTACAGTGACATAATGCAAACGAAGAGGCGCAGCACTTGCTAAGGCGCGTTATTGGTGTAGGCGTGAGCGTATAAATCTGAATCACTTAGGGATGTTGTCTGAGTTAAAGTATGAAACCGAGACTTTATTCATCTAAGTCATAATAAAATCAAAAGCGTTGATACATATTTGATTGAAAGCTCACTGCTCTGAGGTGATGTGTAATATACTCAGCGGAAAACATAAGAACCAACATCAAATTTTAGACTTTGTAAACGTTAGGGCTTAGTAAATAAAGTATTTGTATGAACGCGATTCGTAAAGTTTATCAGTACGCAGAACCTAACCTAACCCTTGTGGGTTGGATGGGCTTTGTCGGTTTCCCTGCTTACTACATTGTATGGGAATTCTTGTTTCCGCAACCCTATGAAAATTTAGCCGTGCGTCTGTTTTGCTCGGTATTGTTCCTTGGGATTGTTGTTCGTAATCGTATTCCATTTGATTGGCGAAAGTACCTTCCGGCTTATTATCAAGTCGCTATTACCCTCTGCTTACCGTGTTTTTTCTTTTACATGCTGCTGATGAATAACTGGTCCAACGTATGGGTTATGTCTTTCATGTCGGCTATTTTCCTCCATATTCTATTAGTTCACGTCACTCGAGTGATGTTTGCACAAACCTTCGCCGGGATAGGGATTGCTACCTTGTGTGCATGGGTGGCACAAGGCTTCTACTTAGAGCTCACCATGGATTGGACGCATGTGCCAATCTTCTTATTTATCTATTTGTTCGGTAACTTATTTTACTTCCGTAATCAGGTGGAACATGAGAATAAGGTGTCATTGGCGAAATCTTTTGGAGCTGGTATCGCGCATGAGATGCGAAACCCACTAAGTGGTTTACTGACATCTATTGATGTTATGCAGTCCATATTGCCGAATCCGAAAAGTGGTGGCCACCAAGGGCAATACGCTTTGAGTAATGAAGAAGTTATACAGTTACGTGAAGTGGGTGATGAAGCGATGGAGATTATTCACTCAGGTAACGAGACGATTGATCTGCTATTGACTTCAATTGATGAAAACCGAGTATCTCGTTCTACGTTCAAGAAACATTCAGCTCAAGCGGTGGTGGAAGGGGCGATAGATAGCTTTAACTATAAGCGCTCAGCTGATAAATCAGCGATCTCTTTAGATGTACAAAGCAACTTTGACTTCTTGGGTAGTGATACCTTGTTGAAGTACGTGATGTATAACTTGTTCAAGAACGCATTCCATCATCGCAGCCCCGAAGATTTTCATATTCATGTCACCATGTGTAGTGATGACGTGACCAATCAAATTATGGTTACCGATAACGGAGCTGGTATTTCAAACGATGTCATTCGACGTATCTTCCAGGATTTTTACACCACCGGCCAATCAGGTAACTACGGCTTAGGTTTGCCATTTTGTCAGAAGGTAATGCGGTCGTTTGGTGGAGAGATTAAGTGTAAGTCTGAGGTGGAACAGTGGACGCAGTTCACGATGACTTTTCCATCTTTGACTTCTCACTCTGTGAACGAAATTAAGAGTGAGCTCACTAAGCTAAAGACAGTGTTGATGGTGAGTGACCAGAAAGTACTCTCTGATAAAATTACTGAGACATCACGTTTTATGGGGTTTGACCTCACCGTATTAGACGTTGTATCAGCACTTAAAAATAAGGAATATCAATTTGAGTTCGACTTGATTTTCGTTGATATGGAGAGCTTAGATTTAAGAGCCAATTACCTCGATAGAATTGAATCTTTGCTATCGTTCACTGAAGCGAGAATCATCTATTTGTATGAGCATCACCCCATTAAGCGTGTTCGCAACGTTGCTTTTGAACCGATTTGGGTGGAAACACAAGTTTGGCTACTGAATACCAAAGCCACCATCGAGCGCTTACTTTTCGATTCTAATTACGTGTTGCTATCGGTTGCTGTGAAACCACTAGAGGCGACTAATAAACGTACGATAATGGTGGTCGATGACAACGAATCTTTGCGCCGTTTTACCGCAATGTTGTTGGAAAAACAGGGCTTTGACGTTGTACAGAAAGAAGATGGCCAACAAGCGTTAGATGCTTTGGATACCGAGGATGTTGATTTGATTCTGATGGATATCGAAATGCCAATTATGGATGGTATTGAAGCTTCTCGTCGAATCCGCAGTGCTGCCAAAGAATACTCTACAGTGCCGATTATTGCTCACACAGGCGACAGTTCCCCAGTGACATTGGAAAAAATGGAATCGTCAGGCATGTCAGATTTTATTGTGAAGCCAGCAGATAAAACCCGACTGTTCGATAAAATTGCACACTGGATTTGATTTGTTGTACCGTCCGGTTATCCAGCTGAACTAGATGAATAGATGAATAGATGAATAGATGAATAGATGAATAGATGAATAGATGAACACAAGAAAGAGCTCAGCAATTCGCTGGGCTCTTTTTGTATCGCGACATGATAGCGTCTATTCAGTCCTGCCGTTTGTGTTAGTTATAGAATTGGTGTGTACAGAGTTATACGAACTCTAACTCTGGGTGATGGTACGCTTCGTGACAAACGGTGAGCACATGGTCAATGTCTCGTGGTGTCATATCGGCATTCACTGAAAATCGGATGATGTTCTTGTTCTTGCCCGTAGCGGGGCGGCAGAACACCGCACCGAACACATTCCGTTCTTCAAGGAAGTCGCGCACTCGCTCTGTATTTCTCTCATTGCCGCACTCCAACGCAACAATTTGAGACTCGCTGCGGATATTAAAGCCAATTCGTTTTAGACCCGTAGTCAGCGATTTAGCACGCAGGAACAGAGCTTGTCGTCTATCATCTGCACTTTTGATTACCTCTAATGTTTTCTCTAAACGGACCACCTCTTGTGGTAACACGGTCGAGCTGAAAATCGCGGGATAAGCAACAAACGGTAAGGTTTCTGAAAGCAGTTTTGGCCCAAGGATCGCGCCTGCACGATAAGCAAAGGTTTTAGCCAAACTTACGGTGATGAAGTCGACTTGGTTTGTAAGGCCCAATGCGTGAACTATGCCGGCACCATTTTCCCCATGCGTGCCCAATGAATGCGATTCATCAACGACGACGGCACAATCAAACTCCTGCGCCATTTCGTAGATGTCGCGTAGTGGGGCGATGGTCCCAATGGTACTGTAAACCGAATCGACCACAATAACGCCTGAGCCGTGGCGCTCTAACTGTTTACGCAGGTGATTCATATTGTTATGCATAAACGGGTGGGCGATGCCGCCAGCGGCACGAATGCCTTCCCATAGCGACATATGGGCAAAAAAGTCGATATACACCGATGTGTCCGGCGGGCAGATGGTTTGTAATAGTCCAATATTGGCCGCCCAACCTGACTGAGAAAGCAAACAGCTCTCCATTCCGACATAGTTCGCGAGCTCGGTTTCAAACGCAGGTTTAGACTCTTCATCTTGTAAAAAAATTGCAGACATCACTACGTTGTCATCGTGTTCGATAATCGCCGCTTGATGGGCGTCTTGGATCGGTTTGTTGTGTGACAGTGCTAAGTAATCATTGCTCTGCATCACGACGGCGTTGCGCTGAGGTCGTTTACCCAATACCAAGTGCTTTTGGCTTTGGTTCTGGGTAATGAGGTCTTGAATATAGAAGTTCAAGCGTTCTTCGATAAAGGAAGGTAGTGGTTTGTTTTTTGTTGTATCACTCATAATTATTCTCTTCAAATACGGGAAAACGCCAGCGCCGGCGGTTGTATATTGAAGTTAAAAAGTGATGTGTCATTAGCCAGTTTGCATAATTTTGTATGTGCTAGCAAACTCAGTATTTAAAGGTATCGAAGCGAGTCATTTTCCTTACGGTGCGGGGCTTTAACCTAGATCAGATTGGAATGATAGCCTTCTTTTTTATGATAAAAGGCTATTAAAATTTCGGTGTTCTAATGACCCTGAAAAAAGTCGATTCTGAAAAGCTTTGATGTCCTAGCTGCGTATTATGAACTGGCACGTATTATGAACTGGCACGTATTATGAACTGGCACGTATTAAGAACTGGAACGTATTAGCTATGAACGTGAATCAGTTCGATTAAGTCGTTCAATTCCTGCTTGGCTTTTCCCTCTAACGAGTAACCAATATTGATGCGTAAGCAATTGCTGTAAAGGTCATGAGTGCTAAACAGGTGCCCAAGCCTGATATCAATGTTGTGGTCGGCAACTGCCTGAGCAAAGCTTGATTGGTTCAAATTTGGTATTTGTAGCCAAAGTACCATGCCACCTTGTGGGTTACTTATCTTTACTCCTTGAGGAAGGTGCTGAGCCAAATAACTTAGGTATTGCTGGCGCAAAGAGAGAAGCTGAGTACACCTTCTTCTAACGTGTTTTGCGTATTGACCAGATTCGATAAAGTCAGCAACTGCAAGCTGAGTGGGTAGGGCGACGCCATAGCTTGCAGCAGAAAACTGAGCCTTGTATTCGTTAATGAACCTCCCTGGTAAGCACCATCCTAATCGGTAACTCGGTGACAAGCTTTTCGATATTGAACCACACCATAGTACATAGCCGCCTTTGTCGTAGTATTTCGCGGGGAGTGGAGTGTGTGAGGAATAAGAAAGTTCCAGATACACATCATCTTCAATGATCGGTACTTGATAGTGATTCGCTAATTCAGCAAGCTTTTGTTTTTGACTAGCCGACATGTTGATCCCTTGAGGGTTCATATGAGAGGTACAAAAAATCGCGGCATCCACTCGTTTATTCTTCAAATGTGCTTCTAATTGTTGCAAGTCGATACCGTCATCTAGAGATGGGATCTCGATGATTTGTCGCGACATCTTTCCGAGCAACTCCAGAATGCCGTTGAAACAAGGTGAACTAATCGCGATGGTGTCGCCTTCTTTGGTGCACGATTCAAGTGCAGCCTTAATCGCAGACATACAGCCTGCCGTAATCACCATCTCTTCAGGTGAAAAGTGTACATCGAGCTTGGCAAAGTGAGTGGATAATGCCTGACGTAACATTGGCTCACCTTGTGTATCTGGGTAATGGTTTAGCCTGCTGCTCATACGCCGAATAGCGCGGCGAAAACTGCGTTCCAGTTCAACAATCGACTGTTCATCATTGGCGGTGCTAGACACCCCTAAAGGTCCATTGATTGAGCTGTGAGTCGATGAGGTTAGCTTGACGCTCGACACTTTACTTTCAAACTGTGCCCACTCTGGGGTTGAACGAGCAGGTTTATGAGGAGAAACAAAATACCCTGCTTGCGGTCGAGAGTGTATCCAGCCTTGTGATTCCAGTTCTTGGTAGCAGCTCACCACGGTCGACATGCTGATGGCTTGTTGTTTAGCTAATTGACGCAGCGAAGGCATGCGTCCACCTTCGGGTCTTTTCCCCGTTTCAATCTCATCAATAAACTGATTGGCTAGCTTTCTGTAGATGCTCATGGTCACGACCGTTGTTAACTGTACTGGTTTTTATTGTAAAAATTGTATCTGTACTGGTTTTATTGATCAAGGGATACTCATTCAAAACAAAGGAGGGGTCAGTATGAAAAGAAATGATTTGTTGTTAGCGGTGTTCGTGATGGCAATTTGGGGATTCAATTTCTCGATGATCAAAATGGGTGTAACCAATGTTCATCCGTTGTTGGCAACCGCCGCGCGTTTCTCGCTAGCGGTGATTCCGGTGATATTTTTTGTAGCAAGACCGAATGTCGCGTGGCGTTATTTAGTTAGTTATGGCTTTGTGTTTGGTGTGGGCATCTGGGGCATGGCTTCATGGTCAATCACCGCTGGGCTCTCATCGGGGCTTTCGTCGGTGTTGCTTTCAACCAATGTGCTAATTGGTATGGCGGTTGGCGTGTGGGTTTTCAAAGAAAGTGCGTCGGTTCGCAAGTTAATGGGTGCGATGTTAGCGATGTGCGCGTTGGCGGTGCTGGTTTCCGCAGCAACGGGCAATGTCACTGTTAATGGCGTGATTCTTATTATGATCGCAGCGTGTAGTTGGACGTTAATGGGCGTGATTGTTAAAGCGTCTAAAACCACTCAGGCTTTTGCGTTTAACGTGTGGGGCATGCTATTTGCGCCAGTTCCATTAGTGTTGTTTGCGGTGATGCTGCACGGTGACCAAATTATTTGGCAGGCGATAGAACAATGGGATTGGAACGCAACGATTGCTGTGTTGTTTCAGGCTTACCCAACCACGCTATTCGGTTACTGGGTGTGGAATAAACTGTTAATTCAATATCCGTTAAGCACGACAGCGCCGTTAACCTTGCTAGTACCTATCTTCGCATTGATCAGTGGTTACTTTATGTATGACGAGGTGCTATCAGTCGCTCAAGTTGTGGCATCTGTACTGTTTCTAGTCGGTATAGGTTTGATAGTGAAGCCTGCTAAGACAACCGTAAGACCTCTTAGGGAAATAAAGACGATTGATTGAGCGTTTTCTAAAAACACAGCAGAATAGCATTGTCGAAAGGATTGACTAATTCGAATTAAATTCTGAAATGATACAAATATCATATTTAATAATGGTTACTTAGTAACCTCTGTTGAGTTTGATATCAAATCAAGTGGCTGATTTTATTGGGTATAGGATAGAGGTCTCAAAAATTATCTTTTAGAACACTAAAGTTTTAAATTCTTATTATGTTGTATTTTGCGGGATATAATATCACATCGTACCTGTTGGCTAGGTGTTTTTTAGCTATATATGTGACTTTGCAAGGGAGTTATCTTCCTGATTTGAAAGAATAATTAAATTGATGAGATAAAAAAGTTGGCGAAAATCAGAAGCTTGGCATACACTTTCCTTGTAAATGACCTTATCTCATTGATTGAATAGGGTAAATGCTTTGGCGCTACTGAAGATGGTAGCAATGTATAACATAGCTTTGAGGAAAGTTTTATGGCACTCACTAAAGCCGATTTGGCTGAGAACCTGTTTGAAACACTCGGATACAGCAAGCGGGATGCCAAGGAAACGGTTGAAGTGTTTTTCGAAGAAGTTCGTAAGGCACTTGAAAATGGCGAACAGGTAAAACTGTCTGGTTTTGGTAACTTTGATCTTCGTGAGAAAAACGAGCGACCTGGTCGTAACCCGAAAACTGGTGAAGACATTCCAATTTCTGCTCGACGTGTTGTTACTTTTAGACCGGGACAAAAACTAAAGGCCCGAGTCGAAAATATTAAAATCGAGAAGTAGCCAAGCAATAGACCACGCCTAGCGTGGTCTTTTTGTATCTACGTCTTATGCATCATTTGCTGACTGTCTTGTCACTAGTTTCTCTTAGTGGTATCACCTGACTCTCTTTTCTTAGCTACCCTTCTCGTTAATCACCCTTCTCGTTAATCACCCTTCTCGTTAACTACTAATAGTGACATCCCTATATTTTGCTTTCTGATAGTAATGAACTAATGAAAGCAACGCGAGAGCACTAATAAAAAGAAAGGGCTGCGATTATGCAGCCCTTTGTCGTTCTTGTTTATGATAATTGCTTAGTCAGTGATTAAGCCGCTTTAATGTGCGTTGTAATGTACGGTTGCCATGCTTGTTGGTAAAGCTCTAAAGATTGGCGTCTTAAGCTATTAATTTGTGCCGCTTCGATATCGTTGATTGGGCGATGTTCTGCAATTGCGTGACGCTCAATACCTTGGATAATTTCGTACAGCTCGTGCTCAGGGCCACTTTTCACATCAGCAATCGCTTTTAAGTGAAGTTGAACCTCTGCAATGATGTTGGTTTTAGGCAAACGAACCAACAAGTTAAGGTCACGGTAGCCAGAGTCAGCTGGTGATTTAAACTTGTTTTTCAGCTTAACAACATCTGCTTCACGGCTTAGCACTTCGTAAACTTCAACCAAGCTCTCGACATCGTTCGCGATGATAGTTGCACGGGCTAAGTCGGTAATTTTTGTTACATCACCATCAAGCTCAAGGGCGATTTTTTCTTCTGCACGAGCTTGAGATTTAACGCCAGCAAATAGCGCTTCAGAATTGGTGAGTAGGGCAGTACTTTTACAGATAGTTTCTAATTCAGCTTGGCCTTGATGCGCTTTGCTGTACAGAATATCGAAGTCGGTGTAAGGCTGAGTCGGGCGTGAATCGAAGGCTTTGATGCCGTAAAGGCCGCTCAAACTATGACGGAATACGTTTGAAGATACTTGGTTTTGCGCAGGAGTGCGCGTTTGATCTGTTGAACTTGTTGAAACAGGTGCTGCTGCGAATGCAGGCGCTCGGCTCAATACCAAAAGCATTAGGGCCGTCGTACGGAGAAATACACTCATTCAAACTCCAAAATACAAGGTTACAAAAAACGGGTAGTCAAAAGGGGTAACCAGTAACGCACAAGAGTAAAAACAGCTTAACCAAACTCACTAAATATTAAATGGGGCTAGCTAAGACAGAAACCAACTCTAACGTTTAATATTGCTTTAAAATGTGAAGATATAGACAAATAATCCAACCGTTAGTTCCGCAATTATCAGAACTTTGAACTTAGCCAGTTTCTGATTTTATCGAAACCAATTTGGTACTTTAAACCAAGCTAAGGTTGCTCTTACCTCTCTATACTGTACCCTTGCATTATGACTGTTTAACATGAACGAAAGATGAATAATCCTGAATTTTGGCACAATAAATGGGCAGCCAACCAAATTGGTTTCCACCTCGAAGATGTAAACCCACTTCTGATTAAATTTTGGGAAAAGACTGAGCCTAGCTACGAGAAGAGTGTGTTTGTTCCACTTTGTGGTAAAAGTGAAGATCTGATTTGGCTAGCTTCAAAGCATGAAGATGTTCAAGGTGTCGAGTTAAGCCAGATTGCGGTTCGCGCATTTTTTGCAGAGCACCTTTATACCCCGACTGTGACTCAAATTAGCGGTCAGCACGAGCTCTACCAATTCGATGAACTGAACATCTACACGGGCGATTACTTCACAGCACCAATCCAGCCTGTCGATACCATTTATGATCGCGCGTCTTTAGTCGCATTGCCTGAAGAGATGCGAGTGCAGTATGTAGAGCGTTTGAAACAACTGCTGAAACCGGGTGGTAAGATCCTTCTGGTGACGCTGGATTACGACCAAAGCGAAATGGCGGGGCCTCCGTTTAGCGTACCTAAACTAGAGATCACTCAGTTGTTCGCTGGATACCAAATCACATTGTTGAATCAAGATATAGCGAACGATGAACATCCGAAGATCGCTAAGAAAGGCTTGTCTCGCTTCTGTGAAGAAGTGTATTTGATTGAGTCAGACGCTTAAGTTCAGTTTGCTTAGTTAAGCCAACAGATAACACCAACAAAAAGACGGGCTCGATAGCCCGTCTTTTTTTATTGTTCAGATGTGAACTCGTGGTTGTTCAGAATTGAATAGCTGGCTAGTAAATCACTTTTACTTTAGAAGCACTCTCAATTGCATCTTCAATCGCAGTCTCAGTGCTGTTGCGACGAGTCAGCGCCACACCTAGACGACGGCGACCATCGATATCAGGCTTACCAAACAAGCGAACTTGCGTTTGTGGTGCGTCTAGCGCCTCTGTAAGACCTTCAAAACGAATGTTGGTTGAAGTGCCTTGGCCCAGAATAACCGCTGATGCACATGGACCGTATTGCGTGATGGATTTGATCGGCATACCGGTAAACGCGCGTACGTGCAGTGCGAATTCCGATGAGTCTTGAGACATAAGAGTCACTAAGCCAGTATCGTGTGGGCGAGGGGATACTTCGTTGAAGATAACGTGATCGCCTTTAACAAACAGCTCGACACCAAAGATACCGTGACCACCTAGTGCGTTAACCACTTGTTCAGCCGTGTATTGGGCGGCTTTAAGTGCGTTGTCTGACATTACTTGTGGCTGCCATGATTCACGGTAATCACCATCTTCTTGACGGTGGCCGATTGGTGCACAGAAATGAACGCCGTCGACTGCGCGAACGGTCAGTAGCGTGATTTCGTAATCAAAGTCGATGAAGCCTTCAACGATCACACGACCTGCGCCAGTACGGCCGCCTTCTTGTGCGTAGTCCCAAGACTTTTGAATGTCTTCTTCTGTTTTGATTACGCTTTGGCCTTTACCTGAAGAGCTCATTACTGGCTTAACAACGCAAGGCATGCCCACGAATTCAACAGCGGCAGAGAAGTCTTCAAAGGTGTCTGCAAAGCGGTAAGGAGAAGTGCTCAGTTTTAGCTCTTCTGCAGCTAGGCGACGGATACCTTCGCGGTTCATCGTTAGCTTAGTCGCATTTGCAGTGGGAACGACATTTAAGCCTTGCGCTTCCAGCTCTACCAACTTGCTGGTGGCAATAGCTTCAATTTCAGGAACCACATAATCTGGTTTTTCAAGTTCAATGACTGCTTGCAGTGCATCGCCGTCTAACATGTCTAATACATGGCTACGATGCGCAACTTGCATCGCGGGTGCGTCTGCATAACGGTCACAAGCAATAACTTCCAAACCTAAACGTTGGCACTCGATAGCAACTTCTTTGCCGAGTTCACCTGAACCTAATAGAAGTACACGAGTAGCATTTTCACGAGTAGCAGTACCAAACATAGAAATTCCTTCCGATCTTTTGAACGATTGATTGAAAACGGGGTGATCATACTTATTTCAATGATAAAAGCAAACGTTTGCGCAAGTTGTTGCGTTAATTACAGGTATAAAAAAAGCAGCCCCGTTAAATAGGGCTGCTTATTTGAATTTTTGTTAATTAGATGTACTTAGATTGCTAAGTAAGTCACTGGAATGTCGGGATTAATCGCTTCTAATGTAGATTGCGTATCCGCTAGGTGACTGATGCTACCTTCGGCGATTTCAACCAAAGCTGCACTTTCAATTTGTTCAAAATCGAAGCCAGCCAGTTTAAGTTGAATCAACGCCACTTGCAGAGGAGGTAAGCTCGGGTTGAACGCTGCGTTTTCAGCGTAAGCACCAGTGAAAACCTCACCCGACGTCAATTGCAGTGAAACACCACTTAGGTTTTTGGTGTAAGGAGCATGGCTGCGGTTTAGTGCTGCTAGCGCTTCTACAACAATAGGCGTTGTTTCTTCAGTCGTGTGTTTATGATCAAGCTTAGTCATTAGGCCAGTCGTCACACCTAAATCAGCAGGGCCGAACGAGTCTGGTAGGTACTCTTGCAGAGACATTTCATCACGTTGTGGAAGCTGAACTTTAAGTTCTTTTGCTGTTGTCAGTTCGTTCATGAATTGACGACAGTGACCACAAGGACTGAAGTTGATGGTGATATCTGAGATACCTAATTCGCCTTTCATCCAAGCGTGGCTGATTGCAGATTGCTCAGCGTGAACGGTTTGACCAAGTTGAGCACCAGCGATTTCAAGGTTTGCACCAAAATACAGAGTACCAGACAAACCACGCACGATTGCACCCACATAAAAGTCAGATAACGGAGCGTAAGAATACGCTGCGGCAAAAGGAAGTAGCGTAATACGTAGTTCGTCATCCGCTAGACCACTTGCTTGCAGTAGGCTAGCAAATTGTTCTGGAGACAATGTCGCGTCAAAGTTGTCTGCTAATACGATGTCACTCAAAAGCGCTTTCATTGATGATGGAGCACTTTCCAGCGCCAGGGTAATACGACTGTTCATGTTGAATCCTTAATTGACCTTAGGCTTTAATTCTATGCAATGCTCAGGAATTTTCTGTGACCTTGATCACCACTGAGTTGTTGTTGTTACATTGGCTTGCATAATTAGAGTGAGGTCACAGATGAAATCGATTGCAAGAGTAAAAACTACCATTGATATCGCACTTATTGCTTGAAATTGAGTTTGGTTTGTCACGTATTGATGAATAAATGAGAGAAAAAAGCCCAAGCTATCACTGAAATAATCAGGTTATGCTTGGGCTTATTGATATCTGTAACGCCTAAAAGTCGTGAACCAGTGAGTTTAGCTATTTACCAACTCATCTATTAGAGCGCGTATAAACTGTAATCAAAGTGGTTGAGAATAGAACCAAACCACGAGCGAAAATATACTCGGTGCGATGATTGAGGTGATAACCCCACAAAGAACCAATGCCAACGAACTGAATGCAGCATCTTCCTGATTCTTTTCAGCACAGGTCGCAGTACCTAAAGCATGAGACACGGTACCCATGGTTAAACCTCGGGCAATAGGGCTCTTAATACCAATGAGATTGTAGATTGGATAAGCAAAAATTGCCCCAAATAGACCAACAATCAATACCAGTATTGCCGCAATCGCTGCTTCACCACCTAAATGGCTCGATACTTCCATCGCAATTGGTGTGGTGACTGACTTACCTAATAAACTCGCAATCAAACTTAAGTCCGCTTTAAAAGCCACAGCGATCAATGCTGTCGTTGTCATCGACATCACACTGCCTAGTGTGCAAGCAAAGGTGATGATGCGCCAGTTGGCTCTGATTTGAGGTAGCTGTTCATAAAGCGGATAAGCAAGGGCAACTACCGCGGGCTGCAGCATGTAGGTAATCCAGGTGTTGTCCGCATAGTAAGTCTCAAACGGTACTTTGAAGAACGTGAGTATCGGAATGATGATACCAATGCTGATCAGCAGGGGATTACACAGTGGTGAGTTAACTTTTTGACTTACCCAGCGAGCAAACAGGAATACCACGATGGTGAGTAGAATCCACATGATCAGTTACCTCTCGAAAGCAAGCGGTCTAAAAACCATGATAAGGACACCAACACCAGCAACGTGCCACCAACGGCGCTCGCCATAATTGGCAATGCGTTCGCGATGAGCATGTCGAAGTGATCCATCAACCCAACACTGATCGGAACAAACAGTAAGATCATTAGGCGGATAATCAAGCTTGCACCGGGTTGTACCCAGTGCGAAGGAACAATACCAATCACCATGGCGGCAAACAGAATCAACATGCCAAAAATACTGCCTGGGATTGAGGTATCCAAAAAGTGCTGTAACGCGTTACCTACTGTAAGTGCACCTATGATTAAGGTGAAGGAGATTAAGCAGTAAACCAGTTGGATCAATCTTTCTTTCAAAGTGTTACGTCTCTTGATAATGGAATTAACTAGCTAACTTTTCTACGTATTGATAAACCGCCTTCAAGATAGCCATTTTCTTCTCGTCACTTTCATGTTCGTGCGCGAGGTTTTCAAGGTTGAGCATGTACTCTTCTAAACGGCACTCATAAAACTCACGACAATGGTTTGCCCATTTCAATTGCTCAGCTTCGTCGAGCGTCCATGGGAAGTTACGTGCACGGTAACGGAACAGTAACGGTTTAATACGTTCGTCGCTGAAGGTGATATCTAAAGCTGCCAAGTTGTTCGGGTCAGTTTCGCGAATGATGTTCATCGCTGTTTTATCCGCTGGAGAAAAGAAACCGTCGTAAAGGTGAGTATCAACATCATCACTCTTTTCGTACTCTCGTTCTTGTGAATACAGGCCGATCAGTTTTTCGCGGATCTCTGGGTGTTCGCGCAACAGGGCCAAGTTCTTCAAGCATTGTTGGCGATCGATACCGATGGTTTCGGCATTTTCAGCCGTCAGCGTTTTTGCTGGAGCAAGAATAGGGCACTTGTTCAGTTGAACCAATTTGATTGGCACGGGTAGCTCGTCTTCACCCAGTTCACTGCGCTTGGTGTAGAGCCTTTCTCTGAGTTCATCAGCGTCCAGTTCTAACAGTGGGCTTGGATCTTTAGCTAAATTAACCACGATAACCGCATTTTGATTGGTTGGATGCCAAGCCATAGGCACCACCCAGCTTGTGTAATTACAATCACGACCGAACATGCCAGAAACGTGCATTAAAGGTGTCATGTTTACGATGTCGACTAACTCATTCAGCTTACGCTTGTGGCGCATGTTGTAGAGGTAATCGAACATCTTAGGTTGTGCAGCTTTAAGCTTCTTTGCTAACTCGATGGTCGCAATAACATCGGCCATCGCATCGTGCGCGTTCTCGTGTTCAATGCCGTTTGCCACAGATAGGTGTTCCAGTTTGAAACTTGGATAACCTTCTTCGTTCTCTGGCCAAACAATGCCTTCAGGGCGCAGTGCGTGAACAGCGCGCATTACATCGAGTAGATCCCAACGTGAGTTGCCGTTCTGCCAGCTCCACGCATATGGGTCGATGAAGTTTCGGTAACAGGTATAACGCGTTACTTCATCATCGAATCGAATACTGTTGTAGCCAAGGCTTGTGGTGTTTGGTTTGGCTAACTCAGCATGGATCTTAGCGATAAACTCCGGCTCAGGAAGACCTTGTGAAGCTGCTTTTTGTGGTGTGATACGGGTGATCAGTGCAGCTTCAGGCGCAGGAAGGTAATCAGCAGGAGGTTGGCAATAGATAACCAGAGGCTCTCCAATAACATTGAAATCTTGGTCGGTACGAACACCCGCAAACTGACTCGGACGGTCTTTTGCTGGGCTAACGCCCCACGTTTCGTAATCGAAAAAGAAGTAGGTCGGCTGATTATCTGAACTCATTGAAATTCCTGAACAGCAAGCGCAGAACGTTTACTGTGGCTGAAGGTTAGTTTTGTTCAGTATCTGATAGTATGCGGTACGCGTGCAACCCAGATCACAAATAAATTATCGGAAAACGGTGCTTTACTATTCAATCGAGTCGGTGGGGATGCCTTTGAATCCAGTTGAGGCGGTTTCTTAGTTAATACAATCTGTCTATCGTCCGTTTAATCCGATGGGGGGGATAATATCAACTGGACTTTCTGTTTGATGGTTAGCTCTCGGTTTCTCAAATCTTTGAATATAACCTTCCATTCTTGAAAGGTGACGATTATAGGGTTAAAACTGTTTACAGGCTTGGTGACGCCGTAACGTACGGTTTCAACTTCAGGTTCGAACGTACCAAACAACTTATCCCAAATGATCAAAACACCGGCGTAGTTCTTATCTATGTATTGCGGGTTTTTGCCGTGATGCACACGGTGGTGTGATGGGGTGTTAAAGATGTATTCAAGTGGTCCTAAGCTTCGTATCCATTGAGTATGTACAAAGAACTGCAAACCTAGATTCAGAAGCACCACAAAGATGACCCATTTAGGGTCAAAACCTATGATGACCAACGGTACCCAGAATAGCCACATCCCAGCAAGTGGGTACATTAAGCTTTGACGGAAAGCCGTACTGAAGTTCATCTGTTCTGAGCTGTGGTGCGCGACGTGTGCTGCCCACATCCAGCGAACACGATGGCTTGCTCTATGGAACCAGTAATAGCAAAAGTCTTGCAACACCATCAACACAATGAAACTCAGCACGCCCATTTCAATGTCCATTAAACGCCAACCAAACAGCCAAAGATACAACTGCACGACCAATAACCCGGTGAGCAAATCGGAGAGTTGATGCATTCCCGCAAGCGTGAAGTTACACATCACTTCTGAAAGTTTGTAGCTGGAATTATCTGGCAATCGACCTTGCTTCTGACCGATAAAATACTCAGCCAACATGCACACCACGAATAAGGGCGCTAATACCAGCAGTAGCCATTCTGGGTGATTGATTAATGCGTCGATATTCATGTTTTATCCTTGTTGAGACGCCATACGCGTTCTTAGTATCAAGTTTACTTAGACTTGCTCGCCTGAGATTCAATCAGCAGAATTTCGCTACCAGCGAGCAAAGTGATCTTCTGTTAGACCAAGAGCACCATCGAGTTGATGTGTCACTCCATTGTTGTCTTCAATCGAGCCAGAAAAATGACCAATGAACTGACGAAAGTTACTCTTTAACAGCCATAAATTGAGCTTTGCGCTGCGGTTATTAAGGGGCATAAAGGTCAGGTTTATACGTCCATCTTGTGATGTTATCTGCCAAGGCAAGTTCGTGTCTTGGCGACTGAACGTAAACTGTACCGGGTTAAGCAAGTGTCTGGTTCCATTGACCCATAACACGTTTTCGCAGCCTCCGGTTTCATTCACGCCCGCCGCGAGGTTTAAGCCAATATCTGTGCCATTGGATTGCGTGTTGATACTTGCCCAGCGCCAACTGGTTTCACGTCTCATGTAACCCGCTGAAAAGTCATAACCAGCACGAGCTTGTTCGAGAACGAGTGATTCTCCTTTGATTTGGATGTCGCCGCTGATGCGTAAAGCATTGTGCTTTTGGGTGTAAGTCCAACCTGAATAACCCGTTGGGCTGCACATCGCCATTGGCAAGCTGTCGGTTTCAGGCTCTAAAGCGATATCGGCCTTGATGAGTTTGGTATTCAAGCGAACTCGCCATTGCCCGCCTTCAATATTAAAGGTGATACTTTGGCCTGCAATGTTTGTCGTGCCGTCAAATGGCGAAGCGGTAACTTGTTTATCAAACCCTAATGGCCTCAACCAAGATGACTCTTCTAGATGGTTGTTTTCAATATCGTACAGATAACAAAATGCCGAGCCCAAGTAGCGAATATCCGCGATAGCGATACCAATAATGTGTGTGTCGGTGATGATGCTGACAAACTGAAATTGCTTGTAGTGGAAGTGCTTCTGCCAAGGGGCTGCTTTTGAATCCATCGAGTTTCGGTAGTCAAAGTTCTCGATGTTCAGGTGCTTGGGGATGCCATCGAAATGTCCAATGCTCGGCTGACCATTAGAATCAATCAAACTGTGTGGGGCTGGGTTCGTTTTTATCATTGCGATGGTTCACATTAATTTAACAATTAAAGCCATTGTGCGATGAGTAGCGTAGAATTGGGAGGTCATATTCGGACAAGAGCGCGTTGCCAATCACGATTTTGTCAGTAGTGTTGTTGAAGCTGAGTAGTCATGTTGATGTGAATGGGCTCGATATAAGGAGAGACTATTGGAGATTATCGCGGAGTATAAGCCAACCGGACATCGGCATCAGTTGGGGACATTAGATATCGCGCTGCTGTTGAATACGTTAGAGCAACGAGGTATCGATATTGAAAGGTTACTCAATGATGTCGGTTTGCCGAACATGGATTGGCGAGACCCGAATGGAAAGCTGACTTACGCTGATAAACTTGCGTTATTTAGCGTGGCGAATCAGAGCTTTCCTCACGATGGCTTAGGGCTTTGGCTTGGGGAACACGCTAGCTTGAGCCACTTTGGTGTGTTGGGTTATGCGCTATCGACCAGTCAAAATGTCGGGGAGGCCATCAAGTCGGGCTTTAAATACCTGCGCCTGAACGGTCCTATCTTCTCGGTTAAATTGTTTCTAGATTCCGAGCAAGCAGTGATTCAGATTGAGAACACCTTGGAAGTGGGCGATCTCCTGCCTTTCTGCAGTGAGTATTTCTTGAGTTCAATCGTCTCTTTGTTCAAAGAACTGACTGGTCATGAGTTGGATATTCACACTTTGGCTTTGCCTTATGCTCGCCCTAATTACACCAAGTTTTATGACGAGCGTTTCCAGTGCCCGGTGATTTTTGAACAAAACTATTGTGAACTGCGTTTTGATGCCTCGGTTTTATCACAAACGTTATTGACTCATGATGCCGCGACACTGAAGCGCTATCTCGCGTCTTGCCAGTCGATAGTCGAAACGCTGGACTCTGAGCACCTGCTGACTAACCAGATCAAAACGATCTTTTATCAAACCGCAGGCAGTTTCCCGACTATAGAACAACTCGCAGAAGAGTTTGGTTGTAGCTCTCGTACACTCAGGCGAGAGCTAGTGACCCATGATTCCAGTTATCAAATATTGCTGACCGAAGTTCGAGTGGCACTGGCCAAAGAGCTGTTACTCGGCACAACCATGAGTATCGATGACATCGGTGAAAGGCTCGGTTATAGCGACCCCGCAAATTTCAGAAGGGCGTTTAAAGGTTGGCTCAATAAAACGCCCGCTCAGTTTCGTGACCGTTTAAGTTAAAGCGTTACTTGCTAAAAAACTGCTCCCTGAAATCGGTGACTTGCTGTTGATAATAACTGTCCCAATCTTGTTGAGTCCAAGTGCCATAACTTGAGGTTCGCTGATAGTCTAAGGTCGCTTTGAGCTGATCCAGTTGCTCGTGATAACTCATCACGGTTTGTTGCTGTTGCGCGACTTGCTGTTCTCGCGCGGCAATGTTGCTAGCCTTCGCTTCATCTAAGTAGGCATCTTGAAGGTCGGCTTTGACTGATACTATCTCAGCAGGGCTATAGCTGCTGGGTATCAAAGAGACTGCCAATTCATATTTTTGAAGCTGTGTTTCGGCGTTTAACGTGTCCGTATTGTTTTGCCATTCACTAAGCAAATCTTGATAGTTGGCCAAAAACTGGCTCGCTTCGTTTTCTTTAAGGGTGTTTGCGTCGAGCGTAAAATCTAGATGCGCAAACTGGTCTGCGAATAGCTGGTGGGCCAACTCGCCCCATATTTGCTGTGCAGACTGCTTGAATAAGGCAACACGATCTTCAAGAGTCTCTATGGATTCAAGTGGGATGGTACTTTGGGCTAATTGCCAGTCGACTGATAACTGCGGATAGTCGCTCAGTAACTCAAACCATATGCTCGGCAATTCTGATTTCAATCGTGCGAGTTGCTCAGTGCAGTCATCGCGTTGTTGGCAAAGCGCCCAGAACCCATCGAGTTCATCGAATAGAGCTTTACCTTCAAGTTCGCTTAAGTTTTCAGCATTCGTTTCCCCGCCCGATGATTCAGCTTCGGCTTGTTTATTCTGTGATGCTGCATTTCCCGAACTGCAGGTTGCAGTTGGTGTGAAATTATCTTCAGCAGTTGTCGCAGAAACACGTGGCTTAGGTCCTGTGTGTTGAGCAGAAGATAGCGGTGTTTCAGTGGATTTTGATGACCACGAATAGCCAACAATGCTCGCCGTTAAGACGAGCACTAGGATTAATATAACTCGATGCATTATGGATTCACCGAGTTACTTGATGACAGCGCTAACAGGGAAGTGGTCTGAAAGGTTGTAGTGCTTCCATAACTCACTGCTTGTTGATCTTGGGACATACACGCGATTGTCATTATGAGCTTTGGCGGCATATTCCGAGCTCACTACCACATAATCGAGATACTCAACGTTCTCGCCACCCGACATAGGTTCGCCCGCAAAGTTGTTGATGCGTGGGTCAAAGGTAGAAGCGGTGTAACCTGAGTATGTTGGTTCATCAGCCTGCAGGTTAGCAAACATTTGTTGGTAGTCGCCTGGGAACTTCAGCTTGTTCACGTTGAAGTCACCGCTGTAAATAACCGTTTCAGAGGTTGGTATTTCCAGTGATTGAGCAAGCTGACGCATCTGCTTGAATTGACGTTGTCGGTAGTCACGAGCGGTGTCCGTATCGAATGATGCGGTGTGAGTGCCAAACACGTGGTAAGCCTGACCGTTTTTGATGACTTCAGCGTAATTCACGCCTTTATCAGCGAAACAATCTGTGCCTGTACAATCAGGGAACACGTATTGCGCTTCGTTGACAATAGGGTAGCGGCTCACAATGATCACACCGCCGTCATAGATGTTAATCCCATCTTTATCGAGCATTTTGGTTTGATAAGGATACTCTTTTGCAAGTTCACGCAAGAATTCATCTCTGCCGTTAGCAAACACCTCTTGTAGCGCCAACACGTCATAGCCCTTTACGTATTGAGGGATCTGGTCATAGCGGTCACCAATATGCGAAGCGATGGCAGGCAGCGCCCAGATGTTATAAGTCATGACTTTGAGTGTATTGGCATCTGGCTCTGGTTGCTCATCCACTTTTGGTGGAGTGATGGTGTAATAAATATCATCGTAGCGCGCCGTAGAATCGGCTTTAAGTGCTAGCTCTGCATTGACCCCAAATGCATCGGTTGTGCTGCGATGAATATTACGATCGTCATGCAACGTTAGGTTGACGTCTGCGGCACTCAAGCCGTGTTGCAGTGTCGAGTTGTACCAATGACCCTTCATGGTTTGGTTGAGCGTGACACTCTCACCCACAGCGTTCGATACCACAGTGTCAAACTCATAGGTCTTCCCAGATTTCACTCCAGTCCAGCGATTGAAACTGATCAGCTTCTTCGTCTCCCAAGGGCCAATCTGTTCTACATGCTGTTGCCACTCATCACCGAATTGAAGCTGGTCGGTACCGGTGTGATTGGTTTGAATCGTCATTACTTGGCTAGTGTTATTGGTCAGGTACACATCGGTATCTGCAATAGCCGAGGTTGAAATGAATGAAGCTGATGCAAGTATTGCACTCAGGCAAGTCCATTGAGTTTTCATTTTCACGTTATCCTTACTGATTGGTTTAAAGAATAACGTAGTAAAGAGTTGTGACATTGGAGTTATAACTCTATGGGAATTATCCAAATATTAGATATATGCCATGGTTTTATAAATTAAATTACTCATTGAAAATTAACATATTGCTTTGCCTGAATGATAAGTGATACGCGCGCACGCTAAAAAATAGAGGAACGAATTGGGCTTGAGGGTAAGTCACTACTGGTTGTTTTTGTGGAAATCATAGGTCGGTAAATAACCAGAAATGGATGCTGTGAATCACGATAAGGGAAAACGCTAACCGCCTTGCTCTATCAGCATAAATTTTGCCATTGTTCAGTAAACAGATTCCTCAAAAACAGGTATGATAGTGTCGTTTTTAATCCTGAACTGGGAAAGTCATGGCAAAGTTAACACTCCAAGAGCAAATGCTTAAAGCTGGCTTGGTAAATGAGAAAAAATTAAAGAAGGCGAAGAAGGGCTCTAAAAAGTCTCGCGTTCAGTCTCGTGAAGCAAAAGCGGCAGCAGAAGAAACCAAACTGGCGCAGCAAGCGAAAGACAAAGAGTTAAACCAACAGTTGAAAGAACAGCAGTTGAGCAAAGAAATTAAAGCTCAAGTGAAGCAACTGATTGAGATGAACAAGATCGAACAGAAGAATGGTGAGATCAAATACAACTTCACCGACGGTACGCTAGTTAAATACCTTTACGTAGAAGATCTGACTCAAAAGCAACTAAGTAAAGGTATTCTAAGTATCGCGCGTCAAGGCGAAAGCTATGTTGTTATTCCTACTGCGGTAGCGAACAAGATCACGATGCGTGACGAAGAATCTATCGTTGATACTCAAGCTTCAAGCTCTGATGAAGTAGACGAAGATGACCCGTACAAAGACTTCGTGATCCCAGATGATCTAATGTGGTAATTGCCCGTTAGTACTGAGTAGAAGCACGAATTAAAAATGCAGCTGACAATCCTTCGATTGTGGCTGCATTTTTTGTTTATGAGCTGTGAATCTTCTAGATAATAAATGACCACTAGCCAAATAGCCAAATAGCCAAATAGCCAAATAGCCAAATAGCTAAATAACTAACTAGTTAGATCATGGTTGAAGCGATCAGGCGTCACCGGGCTTCTCACGTTTGCTGTTCCAACCCATAAAGTTGTAAAGGTTGTAACGAGCAAAACCCAATTGTTCATGCAATGCAAAGTCTGTAACTGCGAAGTTGTACCACAATGGTAACCATGAAATTTGAGCAGCCATGTAGTCGGCTCGTACTGGGACGACGTTTAATCCAAAATGATTAAAGTAGAGTTCACTACGACGAATATGTAGGCCTGATGAAACAAGAACAATGTTGTCGAACTGGTGATGCTTCATTAGGTCACTGGTGAGCTGCGCGTTTTTCCAAGTGTTGACGCTATTCGATTCTTGAATGATATCGGCTAGTGGAACGCCGAGTCTAAGTAACTGCTGTTGATAAACTTCCGCTTCGGTTACACCATTATTTTGTGCATCTCCACCACTAACAATCACTTTGCATATGGTTTGAGCCTTCGCACAGTTTTTATATTGGCTTGCCGTTTCATTGATGCGACCGAACGAGAAAAAGGTCGGCTCAAATTCTTGTGTACTTGCGATGAGTTGAGTACCAGCACCAAGCAAGACAATGGCATTGTGAGAGGTCCACTGAATGTCAGGTTTGCGCTCATAATTGGCTTGCAGGTCGTTTAGTAGATAGCGAGGGATTAAACCCGAACCAATCAATATAAATAAAGAGAGAAGAAGAAGTTTGATAAAACTAGAGGTTTTTCGCCACTGAAATAAACGTGTAACGCCAACGAAGACTAGAAGAAGTAATAATATAATAAAGCTCATGAGGATCCTGTTATCGAACGGGTGCCAGAATGATGTGACATATTGAAGCGGTGCATCATATATCAGTTTGGCTGATGTTTCATGGCTAACTTATTGTACTATTGAACAAATATAGAGTTTTGCGTTATAGAATGTGGATGGTCGTAAAGTAATAAACAAAACTAATAAGCAATAAAAAACCGACGCATGTGCATCGGTTTTTGTTTAACGAGACTCAAGTTATTGGATCAATCGAACCCATTAAGCGTTCGCTTGTTCCAAATCTTGCTGCTTGTCCTTTTTAGCCAATAGGCGGCTTGTGATTGTACCAGCTGTCATTGCACCAGATACGTTAAGCGCAGTACGTGCCATATCGATAAGTGGCTCGATAGAGATAAGCAGTGCTGCGATAGTCACAGGAAGACCCATCGCGGGTAGTACGATAAGTGCAGCGAAAGTTGCACCGCCACCAACGCCGGCAATACCAAATGAGCTCACTGTGATAATAGCAATCAAAGACAGAATGAAGTTAATGTCCATTGGGTCGATACCAACCGTAGGCGCAACCATAACTGCAAGCATTGCAGGGTAAATACCCGCACAACCATTTTGACCAATTGTTGCACCGAAAGACGCAGACAGGTTAGCAATCGCTGGTGGTACGTTTAACTTAGTGATTTGAGCTTCAACGTTCAGGGGAATAGTTGCTGCAGAGCTACGAGACGTGAAAGCGAACGTCAGTACTGGCCAGATCTTTTGGAAGTACTCTTTCGGGTTGACACCAACAAAAGAAACCAACACACCGTGAACGACGAACATCAGGATAATAGCGACGTAAGAAGCAACGATGAAGCCCAATAGGCTTAGGATGTCAGAAGCACTTGACGTTGCGACTACCTTCGCCATTAATGCTGCGATGCCGTATGGCGTTAGTGCCATGATCATCTTAACTAAGCGCATAACGATAGATTGAGCCGCTTCAACGAACGTACGGATTGGAGATTCTAATTCTTCTTTCTCTGCCATCACCTTACGAGCAGCAATACCCGTTAGCACGCCAAAGATAACTACCGCGATGATAGAAGTAGAGCGAGCCCCTGTTAGGTCTGCAAATGGGTTAGTCGGAATAAAGCTAACCAGCATTTGTGGAATAGTTAGATCTGAAACGCTGCCGATGCGGCTTTCTAGTGTTGCGATACGTGCTGTTTCACGAGCGCCTTCAGTTAAACCTTCAGCCGACAAGCCGAATGCTTGTGTTACAACAATACCAACAATCGCAGAAATTGCCGTTGTTGCTAGCAACACAGAAATGGTGATGCCGGAAATCTTACCTAGTGAGCCGCCTTTCTCAAGCTTCACTACTGCCGCAATCATTGAAACTAACACTAATGGCATGATGACCATTTTTAGTAGGCCAACGTAACCACGACCCACAATGTTTACCCAGTCGAGCGTCTCTTTGATAATAGGATTGCCTTCACCAAATAGCAGTTGAAGACCAAGGCCAAAAGCACTACCGAAAACTAAACCGAGTAAAACGAGGCGAGAAAGTGTGTTTTCTTTTTTCTGCTGTCCGTAGAGAAAAAAGAGGATACCAGTGAATACCGCTAAGGCAGCGATAGCTGAAAATGACATTGTTTTTCCTTATGAATAACCATGAATCGATAGGGCGCTTAGATATATGGGCGCAAATACTGTTAGCTAAAATAGCGACCTGTAACAAAACGTAAAATAAGGAAAAGTAATTTATTAGAACGATTAGTAATATCCACCCAATGGGTTGGATGGGTATTAAACATTGTGGTGAATAGGTAGACGTTTTAATGATATTTCGCTAATAAATTAAGCATGTCAGTCGAGGTGTAGATTTCGATACTTTGGAAATTATTTTCGAACAATCGGAATAATATTGCTTTCGCTACATCTTCCGATTGGATAGGGCGTAGGTTTTTGAATTTTCCAAACATTAACGGAGATATTAAAGGGAAGACTCTTTGTAGGAGCTTTTCATCAGTTCTGGGTTCGGCACGTTCACCCACCAGCGGGCCTGGACGAGCGATGAAGAGCTGCTTGAAGCCAATACGTTTTAGGTTTTGCTCCATTTGTCCCTTACAGCGCAGATAGTGTGAATAGGAGTCTGGCGAAGCGCCATAGCTAGAAACGACTGCGACACGTTGAACTCCAAGGAATTTCATCGACTGTGCCACTTGGCTAACCAGTTCTACATCGATCTTTCGCAGCGCTTCTTTTGAACCTGCTTTTTTCTTGGTTGTGCCTAAGCAGATAATGCCTAAGTTGGGCGTCGCTTTGGTGTCGTCCCAACTCGTTACTTGTAGATCGTTGTGGATGAGTGTATCGAGTTTGTTGGAGTGAAATTCTTCACCTAATGCTCTTCGTGACAAAGCATAGATGTGTTCTACAGCGGGCTCGTTAATGAGCAGTCTCAGGACATGATGACCAATTAGCCCTGTCGCACCAGCTATAACAACCGATGTTTTATCTCCATTAATACTCATTCTATTCCTTACTCGCTCTACAAGTGCTTGTTTAATATAAACAGTGTTTGAATTTTAAGCGAACAAAAGTTTCATGAATGAGCGTTAGGAAGATGGGGTTTGATGATGGGCTTTTATACGGAAGGTATGTGCTTAGCTAGGTAAACCTCAATTAAGGTGTTAAAGATAACAAAGCCCGCTGGGCGACGGGCTTTGTTTCTTACTTTGCTAGTTTGCTACTTTGCTACTTTGTTGTCTTATTGCTTCGACAACTATTAGGTGAAGGAGAGTGGGATTTTCCTTACCTTTTTGCTGGTTTTCTTACTCGATTTATTTGGTTTTCTTTTACTTGTGTTTGGAATCATTTCACCTCCTAAATCATTGTTTGGTTTTGTCTTTCAATCGATTGTTTTCTTTTAAAGCAACTGCGATGTGGGTATTCACAGTATGGGCACTCATCAATGGAGAGATTAACAAGTACTTTAGATAAAGCATAAACGATGCCAAAATGTAAGTTATTGATAAATCTGTTATCAATATTGTAGGTGTTTCGGGTTCGTCAATTTGACTGTCAATTTGAGAAAATACCGGTGTGATCTGTTTAAATTAAGAACACTCTCTACCGTTTCTGTTGATTAGGCATAGATACAGCATTGCTTAACACGTAAACTGAGTCGTAATTCACATAGACCAAGGACGTGCTATGAACCTCAAACTTGATACTCTTGCTCCCACTCAGATTTATCACCTGATGACACAAACCGTTGTGCCTCGCCCGATAGCGTGGGCATTAACGGAATCTTCCGACCAAGAGTACAACCTAGCGCCTTTCTCTTATTTCACGCCTGTTTCCAGCAATCCGCCGCTACTGATGTTATCAGTTGGGAAAAAGCCGTCGGGCGAAATCAAAGATACCACTCGTAACGCCTTAGAAACGGGTAAACTAGTGATTCACATTGCTTCTTCAAGTTCTGCCGAAACAATGACAGCAACAGCAGCAACACTCGATTACGGTGATTCTGAAGTAACCGCGAATAATATTGAGCTGGTTGAATTTGAGGGGTTTTCTTTACCGAGAGTGAAAGAGTGTGCGGTCGCTTTTGGCTGCACCTTGTACGAAGTAAAAGAAGTGGGAGAGGCGCCTCAAAGCCTTATCTTTGCTCAAGTTGAAACCGTGTACATTTCCGAAAATGTGATTGATAAAGAGAGTGAACGTCTGAAGATTGATGCGATGGCATTGGACCCTTTATCTCGACTTGGTGGCGGTGAATACGCGATGCTTTCCAATGTGTTCTCTGTTGCACGCCCTAAATAGTGTAACGATTTAGCTTAAGCAGAATCGCAGCCCTAGAAATCCATTACCTTAAATTTAAGTGTTCCTAAACTTATGTTAGATACCCAATACTCGCAGTACATCCAACACCGAATTGACCAAAAAACCAAGCCACTCGGTGCGCTTGGCTTACTAGAAAAAGTCGCTCATCAATTGGCATTGATTCAGAGCCAAGGCAAAGAAGCTGCGGTTGAACACATCGAATTGAACAAGCCAAGTATCATCATATTTGCTGGTGACCATGGCATAGCAGATGAAGGTGTGAGTATTGCTCCAAGTGCCGTGACACAACAGATGGTGTTGAACTTCTTGAGCGGTGGTGCGGCGATAAATTGCTTTTGTGCGGTAAACAACGTCGAAATTACAGTCGTGGACACTGGGATTTTGTTGCCTGTTGAATCTGACAGCGACATGTTGATTTCTCAGCGCTTAGGTACGCGAACCAATAACTTTGCCAATGAAGCGGCAATGAGTTTAGAAACTGTTGAACGTGGGATTGAACTGGGAACTGAGCTTGTATCTAGAACCATTTCGAATGGCCCGAATATCATCATGTTTGGTGAAATGGGCATCGGCAATACCAGCAGCGCATCAGCGATTTTAAGTGCATTATCGAATCGGTCCGCGGATGAGTGTGTTGGCCTAGGCACTGGCATCAACAATGAACAGCTTGCACGTAAAGTGGCTGTGGTTAAGCAAGGTGTTGCTCGTTGCAAAGGTTTAGAGCTTAAAGAGCTTACAGATCATAAAGGTATTAAAGAGGTACTAGCACAAGTCGGCGGTTATGAAATAGTTCAAATGGTGGGGGGCTTCCTTGGCGCTTACGAAAACAGAACCCCTGTGTTGGTCGATGGTTTTATCGTGTCGGTTGCGGCGTATGTCGCGACTCTAATTGAACCGAGTTGCCGTGATTACATGATCTTTGCTCATCGTTCTGAAGAGTCTGGTCACAAAATTCTATTAGAGCTGCTAGACGCTGAGCCACTGCTCGATCTTGGATTGAGATTAGGCGAGGGCACAGGTGCTGCGCTAGCTATGCCAATTATTCGTGCGGCAGCCGAGTTCTATAACAACATGGCGAGCTTCGAAAGTGCTGGAGTCACGGTTTAATGAGTGATGCGCCAGAAAGATCGTTGAAAGGTCGAGTCACTTATCAGTGGGAACTGTTTACGCTGGCGATGGGCTTCTTTTCTCGCTTACCAATGCCGAAGAACACGCCCTATTCATCAGAGCGAATGAACCGTTCTGGGCGCTACTTTTCAACGGTTGGTTTATTACTTGGTGTTTTGTGTGGCGGTGTGTTCTTGCTACTCGATGCCATACTGCCGAGTGCAGTGGCCATCTTTTTGATGATGAGCTTTAGCTTGATGTTAACCGGTGCTTTTCATGAAGATGGCTTAACCGATATGGCCGATGGTATTGGCGGCGGCATGACCTTAGAACGCCGCTTGACCATTATGAAAGACAGTCGAATTGGTACTTATGGCGCGTCTGCATTGGTTATGGCTCTGCTTGGCAAGTGGGTACTGTTGAATGAGCTGGTCAACATGACAGCCTTGTTTATGGTTGTCGTGACCAGTTATACCTTTAGCCGTGCAATTGCTGCATCATTGATTTACGACATGCCTTACGTTAGCGATTTAGATACCAGTAAAAGTAAGCCATTGGCGAACAAGCAAACTAAAGGTGAACTTGTTTTTTTATTGCTTGTGGGCGTTCTGCCTAGCTTGTGGTTTGGTCTTGAGCTCGTTTTGGTTTTATCTGTCGTCGCCTATCTGTTTAGATTAGGTTTCAAAAAATGGTTAATGGCACGAATTGGTGGCTTTACTGGAGACTGTTTGGGTGCGGCTCAACAGTTGATGGAGTTGCTGATTTACCTTGTGTTCATTACTGCTTTTTACAATGGTTTTCTATAACAGGTTCCTATGACAAACACGAATCAAGCTAATCAAATTAATCAAGCAAATCAGCAAAATAGCCATTTGGTATTGGGTGGGGCTCGTTCTGGTAAGTCGAGTTTTGCAGAACAACAGGCATTATGTGCGCTTGAAGCATATTCAAATGGACGTCTCAACTATATTGCGACGGCCACTTATTTGGACGACGAAATGCGTGAGAGAATTGTGCACCATAAACAACGTCGTGGTGAGCTGTGGATTGAGCATGAAGCCCCTGTTGAATTAGCCGAAAAACTGCAGTCTTTTGATCAAAACGATGTAGTGTTGATTGACTGCCTAACTTTGTGGTTGAACAACATTATTTTTGAGTTGGGTGATGATGCGACCAATGAACAGGTTGAGGCCGTGGTTGAAGTTTTAGTGAAAAGCGTAGAGCAAAGCCCGGCGCAAATTATCATGGTGTCTAACGAAGTCGGTTTAGGTGTGGTGCCGTTAGGTAAAGTGTCGCGCCTATTTGTCGACAATGCAGGTCGCATGAACCAAGCGCTAGCTCGTGTTGTTGAGCGTGTCACGCTGGTCGCCGCAGGGTTACCATTGAGCTTAAAACCGTCGAGCCATTCAACTCAAAACTCGACTCATAATTAGATTGGTATCAAAGGTTAGTTGAACAAATGGAAAATGGAACAACCAAAAACATCTACCTACTAAGACATGGCAAAGTCGAAGGCGAAGCGGCACTTAATGGTTTATCCGATGTGTTGGTTAACCCTGATCTTCAAGATCGGATATGTGGGGCATTAGCAAAACAAGATATTGCCTTTGATTGCGTGGTTACCTCGCCATTAAGGCGATGCAGCGATCTCGCAAACAGATACGCACAGCGTATGTCTGTGCCTTTATCTGTAGCTCCAGACTTTCAGGAAATGAACTTCGGTGACGTTGATGGTGTCCCATTTGATGAGCTTGAAGACAAGTGGGGAATGCTAGAAACCTTTTGGCAAGATCCTGCTAATCATCAACTGACTGGTGCAGAAAGTTTACAGAGCTTCCACGACAGAGTAACTCAAGCTTGGTCGCAACTTTTGAATGATCCAAGTGACAATATATTGTTGGTTACCCATGGTGGTGTGATTCGCATACTGCTAGCGCATTGTCTTGATATTGATTGGAAAAATCCGAGTTTGTACTCGAAGCTATCGATAGAAAACGCGTCGATAACTCATATTCAAGTCACTCAGTTCACACAGAGTTTTATCAGTGTAAAGTCGATAGGGTTGCCTGTTCTCTGAGTGTTAAAAATACACAGTTTTAAGAATTAACAATCTATTAAACCTGTTAATAGAAATAGAAATAGAAATAGAAGTATAAAGCGGCGTTTACAGCCGCTATACCAGATTGGTATTACTACCTACGTGAAAGGAATTTAGTCATGACAACACCGAGTTGGGATCTAAGCATTGCTTATCGTGATCTTGATGATGCAAAAATCGAGCAGGACATTGAACTCATCCAACAGTGCATTGAGCTGTTGTACCTACACGTTGAAAAGCGTCATATTATCCTAGCGATGCAAAATGCTATTCAAACTTCTGAAGCGGCAGGTACGTTACTGAGCACGATCAACACTTTCGCGAATTGCCACGCATCGGTAGACGCGACACACACAGAAGCCAAAGCACTGCTTGGTCGAGTTGCGAAACTGAATTCTGAAATGTCTCAAGCGTTCAGCCCTTATGAAGACACGCTAATCCACGCAGAACCAGAGTTTATTGATGCAGTTTTAGAGCATGACAGCGCAGATGTAGCAGGACAACGCTTTGCGATTGAAAGCTCGCGTAAGTTATCAAGCAGCCGCCTTAGTGTTGCTGAAGAGCAGTTATTGGCAGCGATGAAGGTTGATGGCCGTGATGGATGGGGTCGTTTATACGATAACCTGACCGGTTCTTTAAAACTGTCGCTAAAGCTGAACGGTGAAGACGAAGCGCTAGGTTTTTCACAAGCTGCGAGCTTGTTGTACGGCAGTGAATTCGACAAACAAGAACCGGCATGGCGCGCAGTCCAAGGCGCAATGAAGACGCACCAAGAGTCTTTTGCTTCAATTCTAAATGCGCTTGCGGGTTGGCGACTGACAGAGAACAAAAAACGCTCGAAAATAAGCGACGTGCATTTCCTTGATCCAAGCCTACACGCCAGCCGCATCGTACCTGAAACGCTAGACACCATGATGTCGGTAGCAAAGGCAAATCGAGCGGTTGGTCAGAAAGCGGGTCTGTTGATGGCAAGAGTTCACGGTCTCGATGAAATGAAGCCTTGGAACCATTTAGCCGCGATGCCTCCGCTGGGTGACAGCGAATCTAAGGTTTATTCATTTGATGAAGCGATTGAAGTGATCAAAACCGCTTTTGCTGAAGTCAATCCAGAGATGGCTGATTTTGTCGCATTAATGGTTGAGAATGGCTGGATTGATGCCGCACCAGCTGCCAACAAACGTCTAGGTGCGTACTGCACCAAGTTTGCTGCGACACGTACACCTCTTGTGTTCATGACCTGGAGTGGTAGCCGCTCAGACTTAATGACATTGGCACACGAACTAGGCCATGCGTTCCACAACTGGGTGATGAAAGACATGCCGTTGTGTCAAACACGCTACCCAATGACGCTAGCAGAAACCGCTTCGATCTTTGCTGAAAACATCGTTCGTGACCATCTATTGAAGCAAGCAAAAACACGTAATGAGAAACTTGAAATGCTGTGGGAAGAGCTTTCTTCTTCTTTGGCATTAATGGTGAACATTCCCGTTCGTTTTGAGTTTGAGAAAGCCTTCTACGAGCAGCGTGAAAAAGGCGAGCTCACGGCTCAGCAGCTGTGTGATCTGATGGAAACGACTTGGAAAGAGTGGTACGGCGATGCGATGACAGAAGCCGACCCTTACTTCTGGGCGAGCAAGCTGCACTTCAGCATCTCTCAAGTAAGCTTCTACAACTACCCATACTTGTTCGGTTACCTGTTCAGTAAAGGTGTTTACGCTCAGCGCGATGCCAAAGGTGAGCAATTCTACGGCGATTACGTTTCGTTGCTTCGTGATACGGGCAGCATGATGGCGGAAGAAGTCGTTCAAAAGCACTTAGGAATGGACCTGACTCAAGCTGATTTTTGGCAACAAAGCATCGACATGGTCAAAGTTCAAATCGATGAATTTGAAAGATTGCTCGATCAGGAAGATTAATTGATCTCAATCTGTTCATGGTAGGTAAGAGCTGTGTTAGCTTACGTGGCTCTTATCTTGCTGACATGACTTGAGAAAAGCTGACACAGCCAAAATTGCTTTAAATAGAAAAAGTTATTTGGAACAGATGTCGGTTAGTAAAGTCAGCAGGTAATATAAAAATATATGGGTAGTATTTGTGAGTGATAACGGAGTTTCTATTGATAAGTGCGATCCTAGCAACACAATTTCTATGTACAATTTATTAACATACGGCCGTGCAATTAAGGAGTAGCGCATGACGAAGACCCTCTTTCGCCAATCATTTCTTTTTGACAGCCTAGCTCTTGAGCAAGAAGTGGTTGCAGGACAGACCGTACTGAGTAACGGTGTTCAAATTAAGCTTCATCAACGCGGTGTATTGGAAGTGATTCCCGCAGAGTACAATTCTGAAACCAAGAACATCATCTTTTCAACAGGTGTTCATGGTGACGAAACTTCACCAATGGAGCTGATTGATAAGCTCATTGAGGATATTGAAACCGGCTTCCAAGTCGTGACAGCAAGGTGTTTGTTCATCATTGCTCACCCAGAAGCGACCAATGCGCATACGCGTTTTCTTGATGTGAATATGAATCGTCTGTTTGATGAAAAACAGTACGAGAGTAATCGAGAAGTGGACATCGCGAAGAACCTTAAGTACTTGGTTACTGAGTTTTACAAGGAAACGGTGCCTGCCACTCGTTGGCACTTAGATCTGCACTGTGCGATCCGTTTGTCTAAGCATTACTCTTTCGCCGTAAGCCCTAAGGTTCGACACGAAGTTCGCAGTAAAGCCTTGTTCGATTTCATTAACAGTGCTCACGTTGAAGCGGTGTTGTTATCCAATGCGCCAACGAGTACTTTCAGTTGGTACAGCGCTGAAAACTTTGAAGCCCAAGCACTGACAATGGAGCTAGGGCAGGTAGCAAGAATTGGTGAGAACCAGCTTGATAAGTTAACTGCTTTCGATTTGGCAATGCGCAATTTGATTGCTGAAATAGAACCAGAGCATTTGCCAAAGAAAACCATTACTTATCGCGTAAGCCGAACCATTGTTCGTTTGCATGATGATTTTGATTTCATGTTCTCTGATGCCGTTGAAAACTTTACGGCGTTCAAGCACGGTGAAGTGTTTGGTCATGATGGTGATAAGCCATTGATGGCGAAGAATGAAAACGAAGCAGTAGTGTTCCCAAATCGCAACGTTGCTATCGGTCAACGAGCGGCCTTAATGGTGTGCGAAGTTGAAACACGATTCGACCACGGTCAGCTTGTGTACGATTAATACCGACTCGGGTTTAAACGACGAAAACAACCGCTCAACTGGTTGAAATATCAAGGTTCACATTACGGTGTGAGCCTTGAGTTTATTTGGGGATACAGGTAAGGTTACGCGAACAATTTCAAAGTAGCTTGATATGGATTTCCAACAACTTCTTCACCAAAAACAGCGCAAATGGACCCGAGCCATTTATCTGATGGCAGCACTGCTTGTCGCGCTGAGTGCGATTTACCTAATGGTTGGCGATCTTTTCATTTCCCCTTTGGGCACCTTGTCCACGTTAGAACAAAAACTACTGATTGATTTACGCTTACCTCGACTATTGGCGGCTATTGCTATCGGGGCAGGGTTAGCCGTATCTGGCGCAAGCTTACAAGTCTTATTGGGTAACGTGTTAGCAGAGCCCGGTGTGCTCGGCATTTCTGGTGGTGCAAGCTTAGCGATGGTGATCGTGCTGTTCTTCTTACCGTTTGCTCCTACACCAGAACTGTTCATGATTGCCGCCGTTTTAGGGTCACTCTGTTTTACCGTGATTCTAGTGAGCATGGTTAAAACGATGCGACTGACTACGGCCAAGTTATTGCTGGTGGGTGTTGCGTTAGGCATTCTTTCTGGCGCGATGGTGACGTGGGCGTTCTATTTTAGTGATGACCTCAGCCTACGCTTATTGATGTATTGGCTGATGGGCAGCTTAGGTGGCGTCACTTGGTACCAACACTCGCTCACCTTAGTAATGATCCCCGTGATTATCTGGCTGTGCCTGCAAGGTAGCAAGCTAGACAAACTCATGATTGGCGAGACCCATGCTGCGCAGTTAGGCGTGAACGTTCCGAGATTACGTTGGCGTCTAATCTTCGCTGTGTCTATTTTAGTCGGCTGCGCAGTAGCGTTAGGTGGCGTGATCAGCTTTGTGGGTTTGGTGGTGCCACACTTACTGCGTTTAGCGATTGGTACCGACAACCGATACCTTCTTCCTTTGTCTGCCGTTGCCGGTGCCGCGTTACTGGTGTTTGCTGATATTTGCGCACGTACATTACTCGATTCTGCAGAATTACCCTTGGGTGTGATGACAACCAGTATCGGTGCACCAATCTTCATTTGGATGTTAATTAAAAATCATGATTCAAATTAAGAGCCTGAGCGTCGGCGCTCGCTTATTACCTCTATCGTTTGAGCTCAAGCAAGGACAGGTGACTCATGTCATCGGTCCTAATGGCAGTGGGAAAAGTACCTTATTAGAAGCGATATCTGGCGTTGGTGATGGCTACAAAGGTGATATAAAGCTCGACGGTCAAGACTTGTCAGCATTATCACTACAAGATCTATCATTGCATCGCGCTTATCTTTGTCAAAGTGCAAGACCCGCCTTCAACTTGGAAGTGTTCCAATACCTTGCGTTATCACTGCCAAGTTCATCGCATGGCCTTGATACTGAAATAAACACGGCTTTGGAAGAGATAAGCCAGATGTTGGACATCACAGACAAACTTCATCGTTCAATTCAGACACTGTCTGGTGGTGAATGGCAACGCGTTCGTTTGGCGGGAATGTGCCTGCAAATTTGGCCGACGCTCAATCCTTACGCAAAGCTCCTGATCCTAGACGAACCTGCAGCGCCGTTGGATATTGCTCAAGAAGCGTTGCTGTATAAGCTTATCGAACGAGTGGCTGAGAAGGGCATTGCGGTTATTATGGCTAACCACGACCTGAACCGAACCTTGAGGCATGCCGACCAAGTACTGCTGCTCGAAAAGGGCGTACTACAAGCATCAGGCAGTGCAGAGCAAGTGCTTGTGCCTGAACAGCTAGAATCCGTATTTAACACGCAAGTAAAAAGCATCTCGGTCGACAATCAAACTTATCTGCTGTTTGGTTAACTTAGGCTCATCAATACAAGGCAATCTATATGTTTAGATATATTCAACGACGACGAATCAAGAAAGTAATCAAATCACTTTCTGCAAAGTTGGTGAAAGCGTACGGAAGCAGTGACTTTTTCTCTATTGGGCAAGTAGAAACGAGTTCATGTGAATTGAGTAAGCGCCAACAACTGGTTGCCTTAGCATTGTTTGCTGATCCACAAGACCTTGCTGCTGAAATTGCTCCAGCCATTCAATTGCTGCGTAATGATGTGTCTAATGACTTCTTCGGTGGTGAGGAATATAACGCGCGTGATGTACTTAATTTGTTGGGCGGTGGCGGTTGGAAGGGCGGTCGTATGGACGATGATATGTCGAATCGATTTGGCATGAATAGCCGCTATTAGTTTAGCTCGTTCAAATTAACGTTTAATGATTTATCGATTTATAAACGCATACGCTCAGTAGCTTAATAGCTTAGCGACTTTGCAACAGTCTCAACAACGTTTTGATGATGATCAAAAGCACTCAATATCATTATTTATGCGAGCGTTTCACTCCAATTGATTCCCTAAAAAAATACCTTCCTAGTGAACTATTTTCTTAGGGAATGCGTAATTCGTGTCGGTAAAAATCGATAATTCGAAGCAATATCATCTATCTCTAACACATTTCTTTGAGTTGTGTGACTCTGATTCCTTTCGAAATAAATCCCACTTTTATTGATAGTTATGACGTATATATTTTCCGTGTTCTTTAAGTCAGAAACTATAAACCCTCGAACTGCAATCTTCGGCGTTTTTCAAGGTAGTTGTCATCATTCGCTTGTTTACTAAGCAGCTTCTCTT